>NZ_JBHXAS010000033.1:0-45469 GCF_042727425.1 Peribacillus sp. NPDC060253 | reverse complement strand
GGTGGGGATAGTTAAGTAAATGCCATTAGGAGTTTCTTTGTAAGCAGCAATGGGGTGTAACACAAATGAAAAAAAATTATAGTACTTATTAATAAGGTTTATCCGGTGGCTATGTTAGGCTAAATGAATAACAGGCTTTCAAACTAAACGAAAGAGGTGAAAGATATGTTAAGGAAAATAATGAAAAAAATCAAACAACTTTCCCAAGGCAGCAGTGAACGGAGACATGGTCATTATCGCCGAGGCAGCAGTAGCAGCAGCCGAGGGTATAAACGATCCCCTATGAGCGGAAGTGACCGCTATAAGAGAAAAGGGCGGGGCAGCAGCAGCTAATGCAATTTCTCTAATGCAGCTTGCAGATCCAATGAGATTTCACTGATATCTGAATAAGGTTCTTGGATGCTTAATAACCTTTTCAGTATATGTACGGTTTCTTTTTCTAACGAAAGCTCTTCTGTCCAAGGAAGAGCCTTTTTATTTTTGGCTGAGTACGTCGTATAAAGTATATATAAGAGTATTTCTCCCAAATCGTAAAAATCCTGCCGTTTCAGCTCCAAAATGGATTCTTTTGCGAAATCGGCTGAAACGTTCATTTTAGACAAACCAAAGTCTATCAAAATAGGCTCATGGTCTTTAAGTAAAATATTTGGAATGCGTAAATCTTGATGGTAGATGTCATGGTTGTGTAAAAAAAATACTAATCCGACCAGCTCATCAAGAAAAAATAGAGACTCTTTCTCATTGAATGTTATATGATTTAAGAAAATATGGTCTTCTAAATTATTCCCTTCAATGAAATTCATCACAAAATAAACATTCCCATCATGTGAAAATTTCTCGTGAAATGTGGGCATGTTTTTGTGATTTAACATACGTAATATGGAAATTTCATTTTCAAACTGTTTCAGCTCTTTTTTGCTGCGGCGCTTACTTTTCCGAAGTTGTTTGATCACTTTATTCTCATTCGTTTTCAAATCCGTGCAATGATAAACGATCCCGTAGCTTCCTGTTCCGATTACAGTAGTGATTTCGTAGCGGTTATGTAAAACCACTCCTTTTTTTAAAGGTATATCTACAAAAAATTGATAGATCTTTCTAAAGGTACGCAAAATGGAAACTTCCCTCACCACTTTCATTTATTCGAATCAAGCAAACATATAACCATTATGATGAACTGAACATGGATAGTTTAACATTGATTTTTGATCATGCGGTAATGAAAGTCTTTACTTTGGGGAGTTCTTTTATTAATGATTATTGTCAATGAAAAAAAGCAAAAAAAAAATTCGTAATTTCATATTATGAAATTTGAGCAATTATTAAATTTTTAAGTTAACTATAATGAATTCATAATCAAAGAGTAGGAGGTGACAAGATGGATGGGCGCGAGTTGAGAAATTGCTTTGGTACATTCCCAACCGGAGTTACGATAGTGTGTTGGTTTGATGGGAAAGTTCAAAATGGTATTACGGTGAAGTCGCTTACCTTGGCTTCCTTGGATCCCCCGCTTGCTTAAGTGTCAATTCATAAAAGCCTGAACTAGCGGAAATTTGCGGGCAGTAAACAGGAAACCCTTGGATGGAATGCAAACCATGGAAAGAGAATGATGTTGGTGATCATATATCGTTCATCGATGAGATCCAGGAATTATATCGCGAATATTTGGAAGCGCTTACTTTTTATCTAGGGAAAATGGGGGGATCAATATGGGCATTAAAACGGGCGAAGAATATATTAATAGGATTAAATCCAGAAAGCCGGAAGTCTGGCTTGGTGGAAAAGTGGTTGAGGATATTTATAATGAGCCAATTTTTAAACAGCCGATACAAGAAATTGCGAAGTTGTATGACATTCAACATGACCCGGAATATCAAGATGAAATCACCCACATTTGTAAAGAAACCGGAGAACGTGTTAACAATGCTTTCTTATTCCCCAAGACATCTGAAGATTTGCAAAAAAGAAGTAAACTATTTGAAGTGTATGCCAGAATGACATATGGACTTATGGGGAGAACGCCTGATTTTTTAAATGTCGTAGTTACTTCCATGGCACATAATTCCTGGTTTCTTGATAAATACAATAAAGACTGGTCTAAGAACATAAAGGATTATTATACCTATATTCGTGACAATGATTTATTCTTAACTCATGCAATCATTAATCCCCAAAATGATCGAAGCAAACAATCACATGAACAAAAAGAAACATATACCCATTTAGGGACCGTTGAGGAAAAAGAGGAAGGGATATTGGTCCGAGGTGCAAAGATGTTAGCCACCCTGGCGCCCATTACGGATGAGGTGATTATCTATTCTTTTCCTGGATTCACACCAGGAGATGAACGTCATGCGGTAGCATTTGCCCTGCCGATCGATACGCCTGGACTGCGCATAATTTGCCGGGAACCAATGCAGGACGGAACACGTTCGATGTTCGACCATCCACTGGCCTCCCGTTATGAGGAAATGGATGCCATGCTTGTATTTAATGATGTCCTGGTTCCCTGGGATCGTGTCTTTTTATACAACAATGTGGAGGCGGCAAACCGCTTGTATCCAATGACGGGAATTGCTGAACAGCCTGCTCACCAATCAGGAGTGCGTGGATATATAAAACTGGCATTTGCCGTTGAAGTCGCTTGTAAAGTGGCAGACTCTATCGGAGTCGATGGATTCCTGCATGTACAGCGTGATTTGGGTGAACTTGTTCAATCCGTCGAAGTCATCCGTTCATTGCTCCGGGTAGCGGAATATGAGTACACGATTAATGAATACGGTGAGGCCCGGCCAAATCCGGATGCATTGGAAACGATTAGGGGTTTCCTTCCGGAGATGTATCCCCGTGCCATAGAGGTTATCCAGACCATTGGAGCTGGAGGGCTGTTGATGTCACCGACAGGGGCCGACTTTGATAATCCGGAATTGCGCCGTGATATCGATAAATATTATGGAGGACGTAGCGGAGTTTCAGCAGAAGAGCGGGTAAGGGTGTTTAAACTTGCATGGGATTTATGCGGGGAAGCATTTGGTCAGCGCCTTCTTCAATACGAGCGTTATTACACGGGTGATCCAGTTCGGAAAAGGGCCATTTTTTATAATAAATATAAGAAAAACAAGAAGTTTACCATGGTCGATGAAGTGCTTAATAAACCGATGAAAGTGGCCATCGATGCGGTTAACCAGTAGTTTAATAGTTGAATAGGGAGGGGGGGCGACATGATTTCGTCCGTTGAGAAGGTAATAAAGATACTTGATTTATTCACTAATGAAGAACCCTCACTTGGAAATAAGGAAATCGCTGAAAAATTGAATATGAGTCCAAGCTCAACTCATCATCTAGTGAAAACGATGTGTAAGGAAGGGATGCTGATTCAAGTCAAAGATCGAAAATACCGGCTTGGATGGAAGTTACTTGAGTGGAGCAGTAAAGTCATGTATCAGCAGGATATTCATTATGAGGCAGGTCCGATCATCAGTAATCTTGTCCTGCAATTTAGAGGAAATTCTCACATTGGTATGTTTCACGAAGGCGAAGTCAGGTTTGTGATGAAAATGTCGTCCCCTCATGCTGAGCACATAACCACATATATAGGAGCAAGAAAACCAGCTCATTGTACGAGCAGCGGAAAAGTATTACTAGCCTTTAACCCATCCTTTATTCAGCCTACGCTTGCAAAAGGGCTATTGAAGCACTCAACAAATACGATAACGTGCATTAACCAATTGAATGAAGAATTAATGGCCGTCCGCAAACAAGGATATGCGATTAGTGATGATGAAAATGATTTTGGGTTATATGGTGTTGCTGCCCCCATTAAATCCTACAATGGCCAAGTTATAGCTGCCCTTAACCTTGTCGGTGAGCGAAATTATATGATTGGGAAAGAAAAAACGAGAATTATTCAGTCGGTGATTCGTTCGGCACAAATGATATCAAAGCAAGTCGGTTATATGTCATTAATGTAAATTTTTTGACTATTACAAAAACTGAAACGGGAGGTAGTTTATTTATGAAAGGATATGCTCAATCTGCAAAATTACAGGCTAGGTCATTAAACGTAATGAAAGTTATTGAAGACAATAAAAATTTATTGAAACCGCCGGTTAATAACAAAGTGCTTTGGGAAGATTCCGAATTCATTGTCATGCTTCTTGGGGGGCCGAATTATCGGCGAGATTTTCATGTAGACCCTTCTGACGAGTTATTTTATCAGATAAAAGGTTCCTGCTATGTTGAATGCATCAATCAAAACGGCGAACGCGAAGTAGTTGAGGTGAAAGAAGGGGAAATGTTTATGCTGCCAGCTGATGTACCTCATTCCCCTCACCGTGTATCGGATACTTACGGCATTGTCATAGAGCGAAAGCGTGCTAAAGATGAGCTTGAAGATTTTGTTTGGTTCTGCGGGAATTGTAACCATGAGATGCACAAAGTTACGATCCAATTGACGAATATTGAGGTCCAGGTGAAAGAAGCCATTGAGGCTTTCAACAGAAACAAGGAACTTCGCACCTGTCATGAATGCGGTCATGTCATGTCAGAAAACGTTGAGGCTTGGAAATGCGAGTAGATTTCCATACACATATTCTTCCATTGGACTTGCCGGATTTAACGGGTGAATTTGGTCAGGGCCGCTGGCCGGTGCTGCAGCGGAAATGTTCATGCGGGGCTGATATCATGGTAAGCGGAAAGCTGTTCAGGAAAGTGACTGACCAGGTATGGGACCCGGAAAAACGCATTCAGGATATGGATGCCGAAGGAGTCGATATGCAGGTGCTCTCGCCGGTGCCGGTGACATTTTCATACTGGGCGCCTATAGATCAGGCACTATACATGTCCAAGTTCCAGAATGATTTTATTGCCGAGACTGTGAACAGGCATCCAGACAGGTTCATCGGCCTTGGTACTGTACCGCTTCAGGATTTGAAAGTGGCAATTGGCGAAATGGAACGATGTAAATTTGAACTTGGTCTGGCGGGGATCGAGATCGGTACTAACGTAAACGGGGAAAATCTAGATTCCCCTGTTTTATTGGAATTCTTCCAGATGGCTGAAAAATGGAATGTCCCTCTGTTTATACACCCATGGGAGACTATGGCAAAAGACCGAACGGAACGGCATAACCTGATGTATACAATCGCGATGCCGAGTGAAACGGCATTGGCGGCAGCAAGCATTTTATGGAGTGGCGTAATGGAAAAGTTCCCGGATCTGAAACTCTGTTTTGCACATGGCGGGGGCTCATTTCCATATATTTTACCGCGGATTGATCAGGGATGGGAAGTATGGCCTGATTTAAGAAAAACATCCATGCCACCAAGCCATTATGCACAAAAGTTTTATTTCGATTCCCTGAACTATGATACCCGGAATATTCAGTATTTGATTGACCGTTTTGGATATAAGAAAGTGCTGATGGGTTCCGACTATCCATTTTTATTGAGAGAAAATCCTCCAGGTAAAGTGATTGATGACACTCTAAATCTTTCAGATGAAGTGAAAGCGAATCTACTAGGGGGAAATGCATTGAGGTTTTTAAATTTGGAATCGCGAGGGGAGAAGCATGGAAAAACAGATTAAAGCACCAGAACAAGTACTTGAGGAACTTGGAATCAAGCTTGAGCCGCCAAGGGAAGCGGTCGGTAACTATGTCAGCCACGTCAGGGTGGGAAATTTGATTTTCACATCCGGACAAGGTGTCGATGATTATCACGGCAAGCTTGGCATTGAGCTGACGGAAGAAGAAGGGTATCAGGCAGCGAGGCAGTCAATGATTAATCTTCTGCGGGTGCTGAAGGACGAGCTTGGAGAACTATCCAAAGTGAAGAGGGTAATCAAAATTCTAGGCATGGTTAATTCTGCAGAAAATTTCACAGGACAGCCCAAAGTATTGAATGGCGCATCAGACCTGCTTGTTGCCGTGTTTGGTGAGAGGGGTAGACATGCTCGGTCAGCAGTGGGAATGTCCCAGCTTCCAAATAACACAGCAATTGAAATTGAAATGATTGTGGAAATACAAGATTGAGGCACTTGACTGAGCCATTGTCTCAATAAAGGGAGAGGGATGTTCATGCAAGCAGCAAAAGATAGTATAAACACAGCTAAATCAATAGATTGCCGGCACTTTATTAATGGGGAATTCCTGAATCCAAATCGATCAAAAACCTTTGACAATATCAATCCCGCAACGGAAGAAAAACTTGGATGGGTTGCAGAAGGAGGAAAAGAGGAGGTGAATCTGGCTGTTTCAGCAGCAAGACATGCACTTAAGGGTCCTTGGAAATCTTTTACCGATAATGAACGCTCCGCGGTTCTACGGAGAATCGGCGATCTCATTTTGGAAAAGAAAGAAGAACTGACAATGTTGGAAACCCTTGATACAGGGAAACCATATAGCCTCGCACTGGAAATGGACATCAAACGTGCAGCTCACAATTTCCACTTTTTTGCGGACTATATCACTACACTTGGTAATGAATCCTTCAATCAGAACAACATTGCCCTTCATTATTCGATTAGGCGACCAGTAGGTGTGGTAGGGATGATCAATCCTTGGAATTTACCTTTGCTATTGTTGACATGGAAATTGGCACCATGCCTGGCAGCTGGCAATACAGCGGTTATGAAACCAGCTGAACTGACACCGATGACAGCGACAAAGTTAATGGAAATATGTAAGGAAGCGGGAGTTCCCGATGGAGTTGTCAACCTTGTGCATGGATATGGTGTAAATTCAGCCGGAGCTGCTCTAAGCGAACATCCGGACGTCGATGCGATAACATTTACAGGGGAAACTAAAACGGGAACAGCGATTATGAAAGCTGCTGCACCTACATTGAAAAAAATCTCTTTTGAACTGGGCGGGAAAAATCCCAATATTGTGTTTGCAGACTCGAATCTTGATGAAGTTATCGAAACGACTTTGAAATCAAGCTTCATGAACCAAGGTGAAGTTTGTTTATGTGGATCACGTATTTATGTTCAGCAAGAATTGTATGACGAATTCCTTGAAAAAATGGTCGCGCGAACAGAAAAATTAAAAGTCGGGGATCCGTTTGATACCGAAACGGAAGTAGGAGCTGTAATAGGAAAAGAGCATTATCAAAAAGTGATGAGTTACATTGATCTGGCGAAAGAAGAAGGGGCGAAAATATTAACCGGAGGAAAAAGAGCCGAACAGTTTGAAAAAGGGTTTTTCATTGAACCGACAATTATTGCCGGAGTTACGCGTGAATCCCGTTGCGTACGGGAAGAAATTTTTGGTCCTGTTGTAACGGTCATGCCTTTTGAAACGGAAGAAGAGGTACTAGAGCACGCTAATGACACTCATTACGGACTGGGGGCAACGATCTGGACCAATGATTTAAGGAGAGCGCATCGTGTTGCTTCTAAAATAGAAGCGGGCATTATCTGGGTGAATACCTGGTATTTGCGTGATTTGCGCACACCTTTTGGAGGCATGAAACACAGTGGCATAGGTCGTGAAGGTGGAGCGCATAGCTTCGAATTTTACAGTGAATTGTCTAATGTCACGATTAAATTATAAGGACGGAGGAAAGCATCATGAACGCTAGTTTAACAGAATGGTCTGCTAGGTTTTTGAAAGCGGAAAAAACAGGAATCGGAATATTGGCCCCCACCAGTGAAATTCCAGATTTGGACGTGGAGGATGCCTACCAAATTCAGCTTGAAACGATTCGAAGGAAAATCCAGTCCGGTCTGGAAGTATCGGGAAAGAAAATAGGCTTGACTTCAAAGGCTATGCAGGAAGTTCTGGGAGTCAATGAACCAGATTACGGACATTTACTGGATGGGATGAAGGTGGAGAATGATGGCCGCATTTCCAGTTCCCGATTGATTCAACCGAAAGTGGAGGCAGAAGTAGCTTTTATTTTAAAGAAGGATCTGCATGGTCCCAATATTACAGTTGATGATGTAATCGATGCCACGGATTATGTGGTTGCTTCGATCGAAGTGGTTGATAGCCGGGTGATGGACTGGAAGATTAAACTTCCGGACACTGTGGCGGATAATGCCTCATCCGGTTTATATATACTGGGAAATCGCAAAATTCAATTAAGTGATATCGACCTCCCTTCCGTCCAAATGAGCCTATATAAAAATGGGGATTTCATGAACCAAGGAACAGGTGAGGCAGTACTGGGAAATCCAGCAGCATGTGTAGCCTGGCTTGCCAATAAACTTCATGGGTTTAATGGTTCATTGAATGCTGGTGAAGTCATCTTATCCGGTGCACTATCCGCCGCAATCGAAGCGAAAGCTGGTGACCATTTTTCTGCTGACTTTGGAGAAAAGTTAGGGAAGGTATCGGTTTATTTTAAGTGAGAAAGGAGCCCAACTGCCATGAAAAAACTAAAAGTAGGCATTATTGGATCAGGGAATATCGGGACGGACTTAATGATGAAAATTCATCGATCGGATGTTCTCGAAATGTCGGTAATGATTGGTATCGATAAGGATTCAGAGGGTTTGATGAGGGCTAGATCGCACGGACATCATATCATTGCAAATGGCATGGATGGATTTTTGGAACATCCGGAGCTTGCAGACATTTTGTATGATGCCACATCCGCGAAGGCTCACGTGATGATTCACTATGAAGCCCTGAAAAAGCTGAATAAAAAGGTCATAGATTTGACACCGGCCGCGATCGGACCCTTTGTTGTTCCTTCTGTTAATTTACAGAAAAATCTGAATGAAATGGAAGTTAATATGATTACATGCGGCGGTCAGGCGACAATCCCAATTGTTCATGCGATCAGTCAAGTGTCCCAGGTCGAATATGCCGAAATAATCGCGACAATTTCAAGCAGGAGTGCCGGTCCCGGAACTCGGGCTAATATTGATGAGTTCACACAAACGACTGCAAGGGCCCTAGAGCAGGTGGGTGGAGCTAAAAAGGGAAAGGCTATCATTCTGCTAAATCCTGCCGAACCGCCACTCATAATGAGGGATACCATTCACTGTCTGCTTCAGTCAGATTCTTTTGATGAGAAAGCGGTAATAACATCCATTTATAAGATGGTGGAAAAAGTTTCTGAATATGTGCCTGGATACCGTCTGAAGACAGAGCCGATAATTGATGGGAAACAAATAACAGTATTTCTGGAAGTGAGAGGGTTGGGAGATTATCTTCCCGTTTATGCAGGTAATTTGGATATAATGACGGCTTCAGCTGTAAAAGTAGGGGAAGAAATGGCGAAAAACCATTTCAAAAGTTATGTTTGAAAAAGAAAATTGAAGTGGTAAAGGTGGGGTTCATTTGGATAGAGATGTATTAGTAACGGAAGTGGCTTTGCGGGATGGGAGTCATGTAGTGGCACATCAATATACGATCGAACAAGTAAAGAACCTGACAGGGAAACTTAGTGCTGCAGGTGTCCCTTATATTGAAGTGTCCCATGGAGATGGCCTAGGCGGATCATCCTTGCAATATGGTTTCTCAAAAGTGAATGATATTGAATTAGTTGAAGCGGCTGTTGAGGTGGCCGGCGAATCCGCTATTTCAGTGCTTTTAATTCCTGGTATAGGGACAATTGATCATTTAAGAGAAGCAGCTGATGTAGGCGCCAAAATGGCGCGCATCGCAACACATGTTACTGAAGCGGATGTATCAAAGCAACATCTGGAAGCTGCGAAACATCTCGGGATGGAAGCAATCGGGTTTTTAATGATGTCTCACATGGCATCACCAGAAAAACTTCTTGAGCAAGCCTACTTAATGGAATCCTATGGAGCCGATGCTGTATACGTTGTTGATTCAGCAGGATCTTTTTTGCCCCAAGATGTGAAGACGCGGATCAATTTATTAAAAACAAACCTGAATATCGATATCGGTTTTCATGCTCACAATAACTTATCGCTCGCTGTGGCAAATTCACTTGTAGCAATTGAAGAGGGGGCGAATCGAATTGATGGCAGCATCCGCTGTCTCGGTGCAGGAGCTGGTAATACCCAGACGGAAGTGCTTGTTGCCGTGCTGGATAGGCTGGGTATCCGTACTGATATTGACTTATATAAAATGCTTGATCTTTCGGAGGAGGTTGGAGATACAATCATGCCCAAGCCCCAGGAAATAACAGACTCGAGTTTAATCATGGGCTATAGTGGCGTTTACTCCAGCTTTTTATTGCATGCAAATAAAGCGTCGAAAAAGTATGGAGTGGACGCTCGGGATATTTTGATGGAGCTTGGTCGGCAAAAAGTCGTTGGCGGACAGGAAGATACGATTATTGAAGTAGCAAAGCAAATGGCAATGCAGAAAGAAGGGACTATGAGATGAAACTAGTTCAACTAGCAAAAAGGGTAGCCGAATCGCAAAAAAATGGCCGTGAAATGGATAAGCTTACATTATCCAATCCTGAACTCACAGTAAATCAAGCCTATGAAATTCAGAAGCTGAGCATAAATGAGACGATCACCGGTGATAACAAATTCATCGGGTGGAAGATGGGCTTGACGAGCAAAGCCAAACAACAGCAAGTAGGAGTGGAGGAAGCGATCTATGGCAGGTTGACATCTGCCATGGAACTATCTAAACCAGTCTTAAAAGTTGGGGAATTCATTCATCCGAGAGTGGAACCCGAATTTGCTTTTTTGTTTAAAGAAGAATTGAAAGGTGCAAATATAACGGCGAAAGATGTCTGGCCGGCTGTAGAATGTGTATTTCTTGCTTTAGAGGTTATTGACAGCCGTTATAAAAATTTTTCCTTTACACTTACAGATGTAGTAGCGGATAACGCATCTTCAGCCAAAATTCTGCTTAGCAATCAAGCTTATTCACCATATCACACGGACTGGGCTCAAGCAGAAGTTACGCTTTATCAAAATGGTGAAATACAAAAGAGGGGTCGTGGGGAAGCTGTACTCGATCATCCGATTCATTCCATTGTCGAACTTGTAAAAATGATTAGTCGTGAAGGACTTTCCATTCAGGCTGGAATGATTGTTTTAGTAGGTGGGATTACAGATGCCGTTTCCATACAGGCAAACGATGAAATTATAGCAGATTACGGTGAACTGGGGAAACTGACATTACAAGTGATATCGTGAAAAATTCGCAAAGAGGAGGGAAATAATTGCGTGAAGTTAATGCTTCGGAAGTGGTGGGGAATAGTAAATTTGGCCGTTTTCAATTAATGGTCTTTATGTGGTGTTTGTTCGCAATTACCTTCGATGGATTTGATATAGCCATGTACGGAGTAGGTTTACCTTTGATGATGGAGGAATGGAGCTTGACGCCAGTCGAAGCTGGCGGAATAGCAAGTTATTCATTGTTCGGAATGATGGTAGGAGCCCTCATATTTGCACCCCTGGCGGATAAAATAGGGAGAAAAAAAGTGCTTGCCATTAGCATATGTATATTCAGCATTTTTACATTACTTTCAAGTTTCGCCCCAAATCCTGCCTTTTTCTCGATCATGCGATTTATAGCAGCCTTGGGAATGGGAGGATTAATGCCAAACGTTATCTCCTTAATGGCGGAATACTCACCCAAAAAGTATAAGGTGCTCATTGTAACTACAATGTACTGTGGTTATTCAATTGGAAGCATTCTTGCTTCTTTAATTGGAATGTATGTGATGGAACAAATGAGTTGGAGGGTATTATATTGGATTGGGGCGCTTCCCTTACTGGCACTGCCATTCTTCATGAAGCAATTTCCTGAATCGCTTTCCTATTATGTTATTCGAAAACAAGGGGCAAAACTTGCCGGAATTTTGAATCGCATTGATCCAGAGGGCGACTATAAAGACTCGGACGACTATGAGTTTGCCAAGGTCCAAGAAAGGGCAAAAGGCTTTCCAGTCAAGAAACTCTTTGAAGATAAGCGTACTCTTAGTACATTTGCGTTTTGGGTAGCTGCCTTTAATTGTTTACTTATGGTATACGGACTCAATACATGGTTACCGAAAATCATGCAGCAGTCCGGATACGGCCTTACATCCAGTTTATCTTTCAATCTTATATCGGGGATAGGGCAAATTGGCGGATCGATAATTGGAGGGTACTTAGTTGGGAAAATGGGTCATAGAAGAGTACTTGTATCCCTCTGTGCCATTGGTACGGTCTGCTTTGTAATATTAGGATTAACCTCAAATGCAGTGGCATTATATATTTTAATCGCTTTTGGAGGTGCCTGTACAGTGGGTACGATGAATTTGGCCAATACGTATATTTCCGAGTATTATCCACGTGAGATAAGGACCACCGGGATAGGGTGGGCCTTGGCGTTTGGTAGAATTGGAGCGATTGTTGCCCCTACATTAATAGGTTTATTGCTGGCTGCAAACTATTCGCCACAAAATGCATTTATGGCCTTCACAGTTCCGAGCATAATGGCGGCCTTAGCGTTACTGGTTGTGAAAGAGAAGTATGGCAGCTATGATAAAACACAGATTGAGGAAAATATAAAACTAAAAGCAACAACAAATGCATAAATTAATAGATAACGGAATTCACGAGTAAAACACGCAAACTCACGAGTAAATCAACGGAACTCACGAGTAAAACACGCAAACTCACGAGTAAATCAACGGAATTTACGAGTAAATAACGAAATAAACTTCTCAACCTTTTTTTATCAATCCAACCAGCATAGAGCGCATGGTTAGAGGGGGATACAAGCTTGAAAGGCTATTAATCCTATAAAGTATTAATCTACATCAATGCTTGAAAACTTTTCTAATCCGTTTGACAATTGGATTTATCGTGTTAATATAAAGGCAAATGAATTATATATACAATTTGTACCACTAGGGGTGCTTTATTGGTAAAAGCTATTTTACCTGAGAAGCTGAGATTAAAGTATGACTTTAAGACCCTTAGAACCTGATCTGGTTTATACCAGCGTAGGGAAGTGGGGTCTGGAACAATACGTTTCTGTATTATTTCAAGTACAACCACTTTCTTTACGTCAAAGAAAGTGGTTTTTTATTTGTCAAAAAAGAGGAGGTATTTTCCCGTATCATTCATTGAAAAAATAAAAATTGGAGGTAATGAAGATGAAGTTTTCAGAGGAAATCCGCCAGGAAGTTGATCATATTTGGGAAGCAAGTTTTAACCATCCATTTGTTGCAGGAATAGGCGATGGCACATTGCCCATAGAGTGTTTTCGTTTTTATGTCAAGCAAGATGCCTATTACTTATCACATTTTGCCAGAGTTCAAGCTTTAGGAGCAGTCAAGGCTACAGATTTACATACAACAAGCAGGCTTGCCGGCCATGCACAAGGAACATATGAAGCGGAGTTGAAGCTTCATGAAAATTTTTCTGAGAGATTAGGGATCACAAAAGAAGAAAGGGAAAAGTTCAAACCTGCACCAACTGCTTATGCTTACACTTCCCATATGTATCGTGCGGCATATTCTGGTCATTTAGGGGATGTTATTTCAGCTATCTTGCCATGTTATTGGCTGTATTATGAAATCGGCGAAAAGCTGAAAGAGTGTAAACCGGAAGAGCCGATATATCAAGAATGGATAGCGGCTTACGGAGGAGAGTGGTTCCGCTCTTTGGTCGAAGAACAAATTGCAAGGCTTGATGAGATTGCTGAAAAAGTAACAGATGTAGATAGGGAAAGAATGAAGGAGCATTTTATTCTTAGCAGCCAATATGAATACTCATTTTGGGAAATGGCTTATTGTCTAGAGACATGGCCGGTGCATAAGGAAACATTAGAGGTATAAAGGAGATTGAAACAATGAAAAAAGGGTTGAAATTAACGGATATATTAGTCACGATCGTGATTGCCGTGGCATTTGGAATAGTCTATATCGTTTGGGGTTCACTTTATTATTCCGTTAAACCATTAGGATTACATGTAGATCAACTTATTTATGGGATGTGGTTTATAGCTGGACCCGTTGCCTTTTTAGTTTTGAGGAAACCGGGTGTGGCGCTACTGGCGGAGATTGCTGCAGCTTCCGGAGAATTCTTTCTAGGTTCACCATGGGGGCTAACCGTACTCTTATATGGAGTTGTACAAGGATTGTTCGCGGAACTAGTTTTCATGGCGGTCAGATATAAAAAGTTCAATATGTCGGTCGCTGTATTAGCGGCGATAGCATCCTGCCTGGGATCAGTCCTCATGGATTTTGCATATGGGGAAATAGGTGCGCTCTCTCTTTGGAATCTATCGTTATTCATGATTGCGAGGTTCATAGGCTCCATTTTCTTTGCCGGAGTGACTGCTTACTATCTAGTTAAAGTCCTGGAAGCAACAGGAGTAACTAATCTTGTACGTCCGGTTTCCAGTAAGGATTATGCAGAACTGGACCAAAAGTAGAGGTTGATGACCATGGAACGAATCGTTCATGTAGAAAAGTTAAGAATGAAATTTCCCGGAGATGAGTCTTTGCTATTCAAGGACCTATCCGTCTCGTTTGATAGGGGTGAAAAGGTTCTTTTGTTGGGACCATCAGGATGTGGTAAGTCCACACTTTTACAAGTGTTAAGTGGATTGATACCAAATTCCATCGAAGTCCCGATGAAAGCTGAAGAATTGAAGTGCCCTACTTCATGGGGATATGTTTTTCAAGACCCTGATAGTCAGTTTTGCATGCCATTTGCCGATGAGGAAATTGCTTTCGTCCTTGAGAATCTTTCCGTTCCTAAGCAAGAAATGAAAGAGAGGATCCAACATCATCTCCGTCAAGTTGGATTGAACCTAAAGACTATTCATACAAGTATTGATACATTATCAGGCGGCATGAAACAGCGTCTGGCGATTGCTTCGGTATTGGCACTTGAACCAGAAGTGATATTTTTGGATGAACCAACCGCTATGCTTGATCCGGAAGGAACAAAAGAAATTTGGGACTTGTTGAAGGGAATTGGACGAGACAAGACCGTTATTATCGTGGAACATAAAATTGACCATGTTTTAGAATTCATTGATAGAATCGTGCTTTTTAATGATGACGGTCAAATCATAGCTGATGGTCCAAAAGATACCATCCTTTCCCTATATAAAAATGAAATGAAGGAACACGGAATTTGGTTCCCTGGTGTTTGGGATGAATATATACACGACAATAAACCGATTCGCGAACACCAATCCAGTGACGGTGTCCCCCTTATGCAAGTCCAAGGTTTTAGTGGTTTTCGGAAAAAAGAAGAGAAAATCAAAGTTGAAGAGCTGCAGGTCCATTC
This sequence comes from Peribacillus sp. NPDC060253, assembly GCF_042727425.1. Taxonomy (NCBI): domain Bacteria; kingdom Bacillati; phylum Bacillota; class Bacilli; order Caryophanales; family Bacillaceae; genus Peribacillus; species Peribacillus sp. NPDC060253. The sequence goes on along the minus strand of NZ_JBHXAS010000033.1, from coordinate 30,292 downwards.
AGGTGAATGGATTGTAATCAGGGGAGAAAATGGTGCGGGGAAGAGTACTCTCTTGCACGCACTGATGCAGTTCATAAAAACGAATGGCACGTATGAATTGATGGGTACCCCTATTAAAAGGGTGAAAAATCTAACCGATCATATGACGTTTGTCTTTCAAAATCCTGAGTTTCAGTTCGTTGCAAATTCTGTATATGAAGAAATTGCTTATTCATTGCGAATTGACAAAAGAACGCAACAAGAAATAGGGGAGAGAGTCCACTCATTGCTCGAAGTGTTCCGCCTAGAGGCGCATCAAGATAAACATCCGTTTCAATTATCAATGGGTCAAAAGCGTCGCTTAAGCGTAGCTGCCTCAATCGTAATTGAAAAAAAAATCATTCTCTTGGATGAGCCCACCTTTGGTCAAGATTCGAAAAATACCTTTGCATTACTGGAATGGTTTGAGGAATACCGAAGGCGCGGAATAACAGTGATCATGGTAACTCATGATGATCATATTTCAAATAACTTTGCAACCAGGATCTGGACGGTAAAAGATGGGAACGTAATAAGTGATGAAAAGGTCAGCACCCAATCCGGATTTGTGGAGACCAAAGTTTTATCATTATAAAAGGAGTGTCATGTAGGTGATTGTTTCAAGTGCAGAAACATGGCTCCATAAGGTCAATCCAAGCCTTAAACTTGTCGTATTGATTGTATTATGCATTGTGGCGTTATTCATTCATGATCTGAATTATATGATGAATGTGACGCTTGGAGTTTTACTCTTATTTTTGTGTTTTACCGGGCATTCGATTAAACGCATCTTGCTTTTGTCCATCCCGTTTTGTTTCATTTTTATATCCACTTCTCTAACAATGATTTTATTCGGTAAAGGTGAGACACTTTGGTTTGAGTGGGGTCTTATATCGATTACGGAAGAAAGTTTCATGAGGGGATTACTGGTAGGCTTTCGAGCCTTGCTTTTTGCGGCACTAGGTTTAACTTTTTCCTTGACGACGAGACCCGTGAACTTGTTTTATTCGTTAATGCAGCAAGTTAAGCTTAAACCGAAATATGCTTATAGTTTCATGGCGGCATTAAGGCTCATCCCCATCATGATGGAGGAGTTCCAAACGATACGAAACGCGATGAAGGTACGTGGTTTTGAAAAGGGAAAAGGGATTAGATCGGTATATTTTAAAATGAAAGCCTATTCCATCCCGTTGTTATCCGGAAGCATTAGGCGAGCTCACCGAATCGCGGTTGCGATGGAGGCGAAGCGATTTTCAGACACTCGGGATCGAACATACTATTATGAATTTGGGTTTTCAAAAAAAGACCATGGATTCATTCTGTATTTTATCATCCTGCTGTTGGCTGGGTTTTATCTATCGATTCAATTCCCATTACTGCCTATTTGAATGTATGAGATTGTAATTTACTAGTTAAGGGGTTCTTAGTATGAATGGACAGGAATTGCATATTATTTCAACTGGGAAACAGCCAATTGAAAAGTTCGTGGAGATTGCTTCAAGCATTCAGGAATATGTTAATTTCTTCTATTTAAGGGAAAAGCATATGAGTGCATCAGAACTCTATCGAGCAGTAGCCCTATTACATGACAAGAAGATCCCATTATCTAAAATCATCATTAATGACCGAGTGGATGTAGCTTGGGCACAGAAAGTATTTGGCGTGCAATTGGCTTTTCATAGTTTAGATGCCGGAGTCGTAAAAGGATCATTTCCAGAGATGAGTGTCGGCTGTTCGATCCATTCCATGGATGAAGCGAAAGCGGCCTTCCGTAATGGAGCCAATTACGCGATTTATGGACATGTTTTTGAAACGGACTCGAAACGCGGCCTTCCTCCCAAGGGAGTGGAGGAGCTTCATGCAATCACAAGAAATGTCAATCTTCCAATTATTGCAATAGGCGGTATAACACCTTCCAATTGTCATGTCGTGCGGGATGCGGGGGCACAAGGAATCGCGGTCATGTCAGGTGTGCTTGAAGCTGAAAATCCAGTTATAGCTGTTAAACAATATTTGAAGTCTTTAGGAAAGGAGACATAAGATGAATTCCATATATGATTCAATCATTGTTGGAGGAGGAGTAATTGGTGGATCCATTGCTTTTCAATTAGCCAAACGAGGTAAAAAGGTCCTTTTATTGGAAAAAGATAGACTTGCCAGTAAAGCATCCAGTGCTGCAGCCGGGATGTTAGGAGCTCAATCCGAGTTGGAAGCTGATAACCCCCTTTTTACATTGGCAAGCAAAAGCAGGGGGATGTTTCCAGCCCTTGCAGAAGAATTGAAAGACATAAGCGGAATAGACATCGAATTAGTGAATAAAGGTATGTTTAAAGTGGCCTTAACGAATGATCAGGTAGCCGAGATGAAGAACATGATCAAAATCCAGCAAAACGCCGGACTTGAGGCGGAATGGTTATCGACTGCCGATATAAGGAAATCGGAACCGCTTCTTTCGGATGAGATTAAGGGTGCCATGTATATCCCGAAGGATGGACAAGTCTCAGCAACAAGTCTGTCGCTCGCTTTTAGTAAATCTGCAGCTGCCCTTGGTGTTGATATAAGGGAATTTGTCCATGTCTCTGATTTTCGTACGGAAAACGGCTCTGTAAAAGGAGTGGTCACTAATATAGGCGAATTCTCTAGTGAAAATGTAATTGTAGCAAGTGGGGCGTGGAGTGCTTTCCTCCTTGAAAAATCAGGGATAAACCTCGATACCTACCCGGTAAAGGGAGAGTGCTTTTCCGTCCTGACTGATCGTCCATTGCTAGAAAAAACGATCTTTTCACATGGCTGCTATCTTGTACCCAAAGTTGGCGGGAGAATCATTGTCGGGGCAACGGTTAAAGCGAACACATTCGATCAAAAGGTAAGTATGGAAGGGATTTCGACGTTAATAGAAAAGGCAACGCGATTGCTTCCGGCAATAAAAGGAACCGAATGGGAAAAAACATGGGCAGGCATACGCCCTCAAACAGGTGATGGCCTGCCGTACTTTGGTGAACATCCAGCATACAAAGGGCTTTTCATTGCAACGGGTCACTACAGGAATGGTATCCTTCTTTCTCCAATTACAGGCGTGCTTATAGCGGACCTTGTGGAAAGAAAGACAAATCCTGAATGGTCCGCTTTTCGATTGAATCGTTCGATACAGACCATTTTTTCTTAATGGAGGTGATTGAATTGGAATTGATTATTAACGGGGAAAAAATACGCATTCCTGATGATGAGTCAACTGTTGCAGGACTTTTGCAACACTTTAATTTACATCATAAAGTAGTGATCGTTGAATTGAATGATGAAATACTGGCAAAAGAAAATCAAAGTGAAACACGTTTGTCAAATGGTGACAAGGTAGAGATTGTACATTTTGTAGGAGGCGGATGATATGTTAAAGATTGGTTCTTATGAATTTTCTTCAAGATTATTATTAGGTACTGGAAAATATCCGAATTTCGATGTTCAAAAGCAATCGGTGGAAGTTTCAGAGACGGAAATATTAACTTTTGCAGTCCGGAGAATGAATATCTTTGAAGCCACTCAACCTAATTTCTTAGAAAAGCTTGATTTGAAAAAATATACACTCCTTCCCAATACAGCAGGAGCTAAAACGGCTAAAGAAGCAGTGCGCATAGCCCAGCTTGCAAAGGCCTCTGGTTTATGTGACATGATTAAGGTAGAAGTCATTGGTTGTCAAAAAACACTACTGCCTGATCCAATTGAAACCTTGAAAGCCGCTGAAGAATTAGTGAAACTTGGATTCATCGTATTACCCTATACTTCGGATGACGTGTTGCTTGCAAAACGGCTTGAAGAAGTGGGGTGCCATGCAATCATGCCTGGTGCTTCACCAATTGGCTCTGGTCAAGGCATTATAAACCCACTGAACTTACGATTCATCATGGAACAATCCGATGTTCCAGTAATTGTTGATGCGGGGATAGGAACACCCTCAGATGCGGCAATCGCCATGGAATTAGGGGCAGATGGTGTTCTGCTTAATACTGCAGTATCCGGTGCAAAAGATCCAATCAAGATGGCGAAAGCAATGAAACTTGCCATTGAGGCAGGTCGCTTGGGTTATGAAGCCGGCAGAATAGAAAAAAATGAGTATGCCATTGCAAGCAGTCCAGTTGAAGGAATGAGCATTGGATGAATGAGCGTTATTCACGTCAAGCTCTTTTTGTCCCAATAGGGGTAGAAGGGCAATCGAAAATTCGCCAAAAACATGTTTTGGTGATTGGAGCGGGTGCTCTCGGTACGGGAAGCGCGGAAAGCCTTGTACGTGCAGGAATTGGGAAACTGACCATTGTTGACAGAGATTATGTTGAGTGGAGCAATCTTCAAAGACAACAGCTTTATTGTGAAGAGGATGCTGAAAAAAGAATACCAAAAGCAGTGGCTGCCAAGAATCGTTTAAATGCGTTAAATTCAGATGTTATCGTAAAATCGCTTGTGTCTGATGTCTCGGTTGATGAACTGGAGCGACTCGTTTGTGGCGTGGATTTAATAGTGGACGCAACTGATAATTTCGATACGAGGATGCTTATTAACGATAGTGCACAAAAATTTAAAATACCATGGATTTACGGGGCCTGTGTAGGGAGTTATGGGATAAGTTTCACGGTGATCCCTGGGGTGACCCCATGTTTGAATTGCTTGCTGGAAACGGTTCCAATGGGAGGGCTGACTTGTGATACGGCGGGAATCATTAGCCCTGCCGTACAAACCGTCGTTGCCCATCAAATGACAGAAGCTTTAAAAATTCTTGTCGACGATTATGCATCTCTAAGAAACAAAATCGTTTCATTCGATCTTTGGAAAAACGAACATTCATCCATAAATGTAGCGAAATTAAAAAATGACTGTTGTTTGTCCTGTGGGAAGAATCCAACCTATCCCCACCTATCTTATTCGAATCGAACAAAAACAGCCGTTTTATGCGGAAGGGACTCTGTCCAGATTCGGCCGTCGATGAAGCACGATAGAGATTTTGAGGAACTCGAAAAAAATCTGCTTGCTCAAGGTGGTAAAATCGAAAGAAATCCTTATTTACTTTCATTTACAATCGGAACCCATCGGTTGGTCGTTTTTAAAGACGGACGAGCCTTGATACATGGAACAAAAGATATTGCAGAGGCCAAAACGTTATATCACCGCTTTTTTGGCTGAATAACTTTGATAACGGGAATGGCTATCACTAAATATTCACGATAAACGGTTTTGGGTAAGTAAAAGAGTCGCTCAAAAAAAACGGGCATATAATAGGAAGTTTTTTGCTATCCGCGTTTTGTTTTTGCGTAAATATTAATAAATAATAGAAGAAAAGCGGTGTCTGCCTTTTAAAGGGCGGGCACCGCTTCGTTATGGAACGCATATATAAAAGCTTACATTACATATCGTGACTGCTGTTATGTTTCTGACGGGAGTGCTGTCTATTTTTCACCTTATGTGAACCGCTTAGCGGGGCAGGTTGTCCTGGGTTATTTCCTTTAGGTGCATTTTTTCGAATATCTTTACCATCATTTTTGTTCATGTGTTGATCCCTCCTACTACTTAAGATAATCAGTCCGCGAAATTTTATTCACATACATATATTTGAAAACCTCGTACATCCTATGGATGGATACTAATTAAGGAGCTGAACACTAATGCAGGATAAACAAGATAAGCGAAGGACATTCCAAGAAGCCCAGCAAAGTTACCAACAAGTAAATGATGTATATTCATCCTTAGAAAAGACCACACCGAACTACGGCACAGAATTGAAACATGTGAAGCAAGAAGTGAACGAGGCCTATCAGCAAATACAATCTGCTTTAGTCACTGCTTCCGAGCATCAGCGAGAACAATTGAAACAATTCGAACAGGATATACAAGCTATCGTCAATGAAGTCAATTCAGAGGACTATTGAGTGACTGATTCTGTTCTCGTTTATTCGTGAGTTTATGCACTTTACTCATAAGTTTACGCGTTTTACTTGAGAATGAATAGGCTTTTTGAGAAATGCAGAGTATCTGCATTTTCAAAAAGCCTTTCCTGTTTAAAGCCTAGAGATGAGGAAGATCATTGGTTTTTCTTTCTTTTTTTATTATTTTGCCTTTGTATTTCGGATAATGGCGGTTCATTTCCCAATTCATCATTGTATCCCGCTCCATTACCTTGCGCTTTTGCCGCATTCATGCCTGGTATTACATGATTAGCCTTTTGTTTTGTCATTTCGACACCTCCATCCATAGAATGCGATAATGCTGAATGATTATGTATGTATGAGTAATAAGTTTTACTGGAATAATTTATCAGGTCAAAAATGGGAGGGTTTTCAATAAATGGCCTATCAGCAAGGCTATCTAAAAGCACTATAATATGTGAGGGAATTTTTTCTATAAGAGAAACTTATCAAAAACAATAACTTTCTTGATATTTACTTATACTCAATTCTATATTAGTATTAAGTTGAAGGAAGAGTTAGGGTGGGAGAAGAGAGAGAAAATTCGACAAACTAACTTTTTTACTTATATTTATTGTAAACATGGTTTCAGTGAACCAGGTTTTACTTTTATGTGCAGAATACGTTCTGACAGTTTAATAGGGGGTAATATTCATGACGAAAAATGACGTATACCAAGCGCGTAAATCCTTTGAAATTGAAGGGAAACGCTACAACTACTACAGCCTAGAAGCTATTGAAAAAGCAGGGGACGGCCAAGTATCTCGCCTTCCATATTCCATTAAAGTGTTACTTGAAGCGGTACTTCGCCAAGTAGACGGAAGAGTAATCACAAAAGAACATGTTGCGAACCTTGCTAAATGGGGAACAAGCGAGCAACAAGATATAGATGTTCCTTTCAAGCCATCTCGTGTTATCCTACAAGATTTCACTGGTGTTCCAGTTGTTGTTGATTTAGCTTCTCTACGTAATGCATTCGCTGCACTTGGTGGAGATCCTGACAAAATCAACCCGGAAATTCCAGTTGACCTTGTAATTGACCACTCTGTACAAGTTGATAAAGCAGGTACAATCGATTCCCTTGATGCCAATATGGATCTTGAATTCGAACGTAATGCAGAGCGTTACCAGTTCCTAAGCTGGGCTCAAAAATCATTCAATAACTACCGTGCGGTTCCACCAGCAACTGGTATCGTTCACCAAGTTAACCTTGAGTACCTTGCGAACGTAGTGCATGCAGTTGAAACTCCAAGCGGAGATTTTGAAGTATTCCCTGACTCTGTATTCGGTACAGATTCTCATACTACAATGATCAACGGTATTGGTGTTCTTGGTTGGGGCGTCGGCGGTATCGAAGCAGAAGCAGGCATGCTTGGACAGCCTTCATACTTCCCGGTACCTAAAGTAGTCGGTGTAAAACTGACTGGTCAACTTCCTAAAGGAACAACAGCTACTGACCTTGCATTGAAAGTGACTCAAGTTCTTCGTGCACACGGCGTAGTTGGTAAATTTGTTGAGTTCTACGGTCCTGGAGTAGGATACCTTCCACTTGCTGACCGTGCAACAATTGCTAACATGGCTCCTGAATACGGTGCTACAGTTGGTTTCTTCCCTGTTGATGCAGAAGCGATCGATTACATGCGCTTAACAGGCCGTGATGAAAAACAAATTAAAGTGGTTGAATCTTACTGTAAAGAAAATGGATTGTTCTACTCTCCTGAAAACGAAGATCCAGCATACAATGATGTTGTGGAAATCGACCTTTCAGCAATTGAACCAAACCTTTCAGGCCCTAAACGCCCGCAAGATTTGATTCCACTTTCTCAAATGAAACAATCTTTCCATGATGCTATCAATGCACCTATGGGTAACCAAGGTTTCGGCATGGACAATTCTGAATTGGATAAAGAAGTAACTGTTAAATTTGCCGATGGTAAAGAAACGGTAATGAAAACAGGTGCGATCGCAATTGCTGCAATCACAAGCTGTACAAATACTTCTAACCCATACGTAATGCTTGGGGCAGGTCTTATTGCTAAGAAAGCAGTTGAAAAAGGCTTGACTGTTCCGGATTATGTAAAAACATCATTAGCACCAGGTTCTAAAGTTGTTACTGGTTACCTTCGTGATGCAGGTCTTCAAACATACCTTGATCAATTAGGATTCAACGTAGTTGGTTACGGCTGTACAACATGTATCGGTAACTCAGGTCCATTAGCGGACGAAATCGAAGCGGCAGTTGCTGAAGCAGATCTTCTAGTAACTTCAGTACTTTCGGGTAACCGTAACTTCGAAGGTCGTATTCATCCATTAGTGAAAGCAAACTACCTTGCTTCTCCAACTTTGGTTGTAGCATATGCACTTGCTGGTACTGTGGACTTCGATCTTAACAATGATTCACTTGGTAAAGATAAAGACGGCAACGATGTGTATCTTGCTGATATCTGGCCATCACAAGAAGAAGTTAACGCTGCTGTTAAAGCAACGGTAACACCGGAATTATTCCGTAAAGAATACGAAACGGTATTCAACGATAACAAACGTTGGAATGAAATCCAAACAAGCAACGAAGCGATTTACGCTTTCGATTCTAAATCAACATACATTCAAAATCCTCCATTCTTTGAAGGATTATCACCAGAACCTGGTTCCGTTAACCCACTTTCTGGCTTGCGCGTAGTAGGTAAATTCGGTGACTCTGTAACAACTGACCACATTTCTCCTGCAGGTGCAATCGGTAAAGATACACCAGCTGGTATCTACCTTCGTGAAAACGGAGTGAAACCACGTGACTTTAACTCTTACGGTTCTCGTCGTGGTAACCATGAAGCAATGATGCGCGGAACATTCGCTAACATTCGTATCCGTAACCAAGTTGCTCCAGGTACAGAAGGTGGTTACACTACTTACTGGCCAACTGGCGACGTAATGGCTATCTATGATGCTTGTATGAAATACAAAGCTGATGGAACAGGTCTTGCTGTAATTGCTGGTAAAGACTACGGTATGGGAAGCTCTCGTGACTGGGCTGCAAAAGGTACTAACCTTCTTGGCATCAAAACAGTTATCGCTGAAAGCTTCGAACGTATTCACCGTTCTAACCTTGCATTAATGGGTGTTCTTCCTCTTCAATTCAAAGAAGGCGAAAACGCTGAAACACTAGGATTAACTGGTAAAGAAGCGATTGCTGTTAAAGTCGACGAAACAGTTAAACCACGTGATATCGTAACAGTTACAGCTACTGATGAAGCTGGAAACGTAAAAGAATTTGATGTACTTGTTCGTTTCGACTCTGAAATCGAAATCGACTACTACCGTCATGGCGGTATCCTTCAAATGGTATTACGTAATAAATTAAAAGGCTAATTCAGCTTTTTTACAGCGGTAAACCTACAAGTTAGGTTTACCGCTTTTTTTTGTGTGTCAAGTTTTTGAAACAGAGGAAGAACATGATATGATTATAGGATAAGCACTTTTCCGGATATCCTTTTATTGTTAAGATGGAGTAGGAAGTTGTTCTATTTCTGGAAACGGGCAAATATTTTGGTTGTAATGGGACTAGGGGGACGAGTATGGTTAAAAAAATTATTGCTTCGGTTGTCTTACTGTCACTGATTACGGTAGCGATCGTGCAGGCGATGGGTAATGAACCGACCAAAAATGAGGAAAAAGATTCTTTGGGAGGATTGAATATTGGCGCTAAAGCGCCGAATTTCTCCCTAGAGACTTTGGATGGTAAACAGGTTGAATTATCGGATTATAAAGGAAAAAAGGTAATGCTGAACTTCTGGGCTACGTGGTGTCCGCCATGTAAAAAGGAAATGCCGGATATGCAGAAATATTCGCAGCAGGCAGGTGATGATGTGGTCATTCTTGCTGTCAATATTGACCCGGAAAACGATGTCCGAGCATTTGCAGAGGAAAATGGGATAACTTTTACCATTCCTTTGGACAGTCAAAGTGCAAAAAATCCAGTGAATGAGCTTTATAAGATTCTTAGCATTCCGACTACATACTTCATCGACAAAGAAGGCATCATCAGGCATAAGGTAATTTCGGCCATGCAACTAAAAGATATGGAGCGAAATATCAATAGCATGCAGTAGCGGAACCTTTTAACGGTTCCGTTTTCTCATGGAACTAAAATATGTTAACAAAATTGTCAAAAGTTAATGAAAAGATTTAAAAAAATTCGAAATTTTTGGTTAATATACACGAAAAAGGGTTAAAGTATAGAGGGCATAGTAATAGAAAATTATCGGTTTGAAAAAACTGATAATTATGACAATTTATGAAATGGAAACCATATAGTCATAATTTTACGTAAATTTGGCCATGCTGAATAATAAACTAAAAATAAGTAGGTGAAAATCATGAAAAAAAGAAAAAGAACATTTGAAGAATTAATTAAAGAAAATAAAAAGGAATTACTGATGGACCTTAAACAAATGGAAAGACTTGAGGAACGTATTGAAAAAAGGCATATGCTAAAGGCTGAATAACATTTGCCAAGGCTTTCGTTCGAAAATATGAGCCTGTACTTTGAAGGTCCTCTTCAATGTGCTGGCTCTTTTTCTTGGCCTTTTCAAAAACTGGCATTCATGAAATGCCTCCTTTTTATCCATGATAAGAGAAGGAGGCGATAAAATGAGTAATCCAAAAAAAGATTCCAAACACTTTAGACCGAGCCATCTGGGAACACAACCAAGAGCAGCCGGTGGGAATAATGGCAAGCAAATGCAGGACAAATCAGGCAAACATGCTCAGGTAATTCAAACTAAAGGCGAGTAAGGATAGCCTGAATAACGATTTGTAATAATATTATTATGTAAACTAAAATTAACTTGAGGTGGAAATAATGGGCACAGATAAACACAATCAGGATAATCGTTTGGATAATGTTGAAAAAATACAGGATGCGATTCAAAATACTGAAGAGAACATAACCGAAGCAAATGAAACGTTATCATTCTCTTCTGGGGAGGGGAAAATGGCAATAGAGGCAAAAAATGAGCGAAGAAGAAAGAGCATTGATGGCATGAAGGAAGAAATGCAAGATGAGCAAGAAGCACGGGAAAGCGGTTATAATAACGATAATATTTAAGTGGATAGGTAGGGGAGAAAGAAGATCGAAATCTTTCTTCCCTTTCCATTTTCCTGTCAAAACAGCATAAATGAATGTTGAACTGCTGTTATGGTAAAATGTTTATATTGCTTTAGAAATGAAAGTGGGGAAAGAAAATGTTCATAGCTGAAAACGAAATTGAAGTGCGGTATGCCGAGACGGACCAAATGGGTGTCGTTTACCATGCAAATTATTTTATATGGATGGAACTAGGCAGAACAAAATTGATCAATGATTTAGGGTTTTATTATGCAGATATGGAAGCGGATGGAATCCTTTCGCCTGTCATGGATATTCAGGCTACGTATAAAACACCTGTCCGATATGGTGATAAGGTAAAGGTAAAGACCTGGATCGAATTGTATGACGGCTTACGGGTCATTTATGGTTATGAAATCGTTAATGGGAAAGGTGAAGTGGCGGCCACTGGTCATTCCTCACACGTTTGTGTTAAAAAGGACAGCTTCCGCCCAATATCCATCAAACGAATGTTTCCAGATTGGCATGAGGCCTATGAGAAAAATAAAAAACAGGATGAAATGGTTTAATTACAATAATTGAGGTGATTTTATAAATGGCTTTTGGCATTAAACGGGCAGATGTAGTGGCCTGGAAGCAGCAAATCGATCAAGGTCAAATTGCCTTTTTAACTCATTATTGGCTGGATGACCGATTTCCTGGTTGCAAGACGGTCACAAAAGTGGGGTGCAAAGATTTAGATCGTTTATCGGAGTGGGGTAAGAAATACGGTCTGAAAAAAGAGTGGATTCATCACAGGAAGGATGGCTACTCGCATTATGACCTATTAGGTGATAAGCAAAAGGAAATTCTTAAAGCGGAAAATATTAATGAATTGCTGCTCGATTAATTAGAAAAAATGCAACAGCAGCTTACAGGAAGCTGCTGCATGGTCATGCACTTTTTTCATAATGAAATTCAGGTTCAGTCAGATTTTCGTTAAAGGTAATATGTAAATCATGACCATCAAAGTACCAGATATCTTTTTCTTCTACATAGAAATTAATTTTATTTATTGTTAATACGGCTGCTGCATTTTCAGGTTCTTCTTGCATGATACCCAATGAAAATCCGCTTTGGACGGTACTATATCCACCATATCTTACATAAAAGCGCAAATGTGAGCCTTCTTGTAGCTCCAACTCATCAATATACCACTTAGCTGCTTGATCGGAAATGGTCAGTTTCATATTAATTCTCCTTCCTAAAGGTTCGTTATTTAAGTATAAAGTAATAATGAAGTAGATGCGAATATTGTGCGTTTCAGAAAGGAAACACCATGGAAATTATATATAATATATGTTTCATTACTCGAACAAGATCCACCGAAGATGAAGTGTTGATGCTATTTCGCAAAAAAGAACCGAATAGGCATAAATGGAATGGGATAGGTGGGAAAATAGAACAAGGTGAAACCATCCGTGAATCGATGGAACGCGAAATTCTTGAAGAAACTGGATTAAGGGTGAAGAGGCTGACCTTTCGAGGGTTAGTGACATGGAACCAAACGGGCGGAATGTATGTCTACCGAGCTGAAGATACTGGGGGTAGACTTAGTGCCTGTGATGAAGGAAAGCTTGCGTGGAAGCCATATCAATGGGTAATGGAGGCGGATGAAGTCGTGTCCAACATAAAGTATTACCTAAGGGATATATTATTGGATGACCCACCACTGGAGTTTGCATGTATCTATGAAAATGATCAATTAATATCCGTCAAAAAGAAGCATTTGCCTCATGTTGCTAGAAAGTTGACGTTGAACCATTGAAAACCGCCCATGCGCGGTTTTTCTATCGGTGATTATATTCACGATATCCTTCTGTAGTCGTTATAGAATACTTCAAGGATTCACCAGCCGGGCAAAGGTAAACGTGATTAGAAGAGTTGGAAATCCCGAACCTGTTGCCGCAGATGCAGCTTATATAACACCCAATAGTACGAGATACTTATTTGAAAATGAGATTACACCTGCCTTGCCATATACACAAACAGGCACAAGAAGGATATTTTCGTAAACATGAATATGTTTACGATGAATTCTATGAATGTTATTGAACGTGAAATCAATGGCGGCCTCTATTTAACGAATCAAATACGTTCGATGGCAAAAGTGGATCTAAAGTATACATATAAAGTTGAACTCACTGAATAGAAACAAGTTTAGTGAGCATCCGTAACACCTCAAGTAGACTGTAGTCAATGGCAATTGGAGTTCTATTCAACTGTTAAAACAAAGTGGATTGGAGCGAATGTCTGCGTTCCATCAACGTTTAAATTGTAAAAACCATAAAAAAAATATAGGCAAACTTGATGAATATCAAGTTTGCCTACAGTCTGATAGCTGCAGATTCCTGTAGCTATTTTGTATTTTCTTTTGCTTTTGCTTCAGCCTCTGCAAGCTTTCTCAGCAAGATGGGTGTAGGCATATGCATGATTTGCTCCAAGGGTAAGTTAAGGGACTTGGATAACTTTAATGCGGTTTCCGGTGAGATTTGTAATGGCTTCATGGATATTTCTCCTATTAGTAGATTATTAACTAGTTCCAGTTTAGCCTGTGCACTTCTATTATTCAATCCTTACATGGCCATTTCTTCATTAAACAAGTAACCTTTACCAAACCTTTGATGGAAAGTCGTAGATGAATGCAGGAATCACCTAGTTCATTTAACCTTGACAATGAGTTGGCTGGAGAGCAGAATAAAGTAAAAAGGTGTAGTCTTAACGAACTATTTTTTGGTTTTTATTACGAAAATTTCATTGGATTTTTGATAAAACCGGTATAAAGGTTGGTGTTGATTTGATAGGATTTCTTAAGGTTCACCTAATCTCAATCTATAAGAACAGGAGGGAGTAGGAAATGGGCTTTTTCATAAAAGCGAAGCCGGAAAAAGCAATCTGGCTTCAAAAAGCAAAAGACATGGATGGTATATTGAATGTAAGCAGTGTACAAGTGAGACTTCAGGTAAATATCATTGATTTAAACGAATTTGATTTAAAATTGATTCATGCTTTTAGAGCGGCAATCGAACCTCAGGTTGAAAGAGTTGTGGATGCCTTTTATCAAACGATTCTACAGGTTCCTGATTTGAAAAGGATAATAAGGCAGCACAGCACAGTGGAAAAATTGAGGAAAACGCTAATTTCTCATATGCTATCACTATTCAATGGTGTGATTGACGATGAATTTGTTCAATTACGAACGAAGGTGGCGAAGACTCATTATCGAATTGGCTTACAGCCCCGCTGGTATTCATCCGGTTTTCAAAATGTAGAGAATTTATTGCTGAAGATTGTCTATGAACAAACAAAGAATGAAGAAGAGCAACGGGCACTAATAACAGCGATAGGAAAAATACTCAATCTCGAACAGCAATTAGTACTTGAAGCCTATGAAGCGGAAAATTTAAAAGCAAGGGAAAATCATTATAATGAAATAAAAGAGGAAGTGAAAAAGAAAATCTCGCTGATTAGTGAAGAAGTACTATTATTAAGTAAAGAAACGGATGCATCCGTTAAACAGCTGATAGAAAACGGGTATTATGTCAAAGAGCAAATTGCAACGCGGGCTGAACAAACACTTCATTCAAGAACGATAGCTGAAGAGGGGCAGAATCGCATGCAGACCTTGACGGAAAAGATACAAAACCTTGTTATATTCATGAAAAATGTTGATGAAAATATCATTTTGTTAAACCAATCTTTCCTAAGCATTACCGAGTTTGTAAAGCTTGTACAGGGGATAGCCGACCAGACAAATTTACTATCATTGAACTCAGCCATCGAGGCAGCACGTGCTGGTGAACATGGTAAAGGATTTGCGGTTGTTGCGAATGAAGTCAGGAAGCTTGCTGAACAGACTAAAAATTCAATCACTGAGATAGATGCAATCGTTCATACTTCCGGTGAATTTATGAGAGAAGTGGTTGATTCCATACACAAGGTCAAGGGAGTCGTTCAAGCGGGTGAAGAAGAATCGGATTTAACCGAAAAGTCCTTCAATGAAATTATAGGAGTGATCGAAGGAAATATAACGGATTCAAAAGAGATGGAAATGACAATACAGGGATTAGTATCCGTCATCCAAGATATAGGGAACTCTACTGAAAAGGTGTCAGGACATGCCGGCATCCTGAACAACACGGCAAATGAATTATAGAATATAAATAAGCCCGTGCGGACGGGCTTATTTATATTTGGATATGCGTCAAAACTTCCTCTTAAAACCATTTGACTTTTGGTTCAGTTTTATCGATAATCCGTTTGATGTTCGCCCGATGCCGGTAAAAAATGAAAATTGTCAATATAGCCATTACAATAATAAGGGGAAAATCCTTAGTATGAAATACTAAACTGTATATAAGAGCAAGAAGACAAGCAATCATGGAAGAAAGCGAGACATATTTGGATATGTATAAGGTAATGAAGAATATGATAACGGCAATCACAAAAAATAATGGTTCATAAGCAAGAATGACACCAGCAGAAGTTGCCACCGCTTTTCCGCCCCGAAAGTTTGCGAAAATGGGAAACATATGCCCGATGACTGCAAAAACGCCGGCTAGCAATAAATTCATTTCCACGCCTAGCAATACAGGAAGAAAAGTAGCTAAAGTCCCTTTAAGTATATCCATGATCGTAACGGTAAGCCCTGCCTTGACACCTAGTGTCCGGAAGGTATTTGTCCCGCCCAGATTTTTACTGCCATGCTCCCGGATGTCAATCTTGTAAAAGGTTTTTCCGATAATTAAACCGGAAGGAATCGATCCAATCAAGTAGGCAGACAGTATAGTGATAAATGTAAGCATTCTATGACCCTTTCTTTAAAGAAAAATCTTCTTATTTTATCACGTTTAAGAGGCTGATTGTTCCCTTTTTCAAAAATAGACGTGAAATAGTCAAAAACAGCCTTAAAATACCTGATAAGTTTCTCTTATTGTAACATTTTCGTGACAAAATGGTATGGCTGTCCGAAAAAAAATCCACTAAAAAAATGAATTTCCCTTGATGAACATGCATCTTTTGATATACGTTTAAGTTCTCTGAAGGATAAAAGGTTTATGTTTTCTTATTTTCGTTAATATAAATGGAGGATACCCATTTGTATAAATTGATACAAAACATGGTAGTCTGTATAAAATATAAAGATAATTGAGTGAGACATACCTTTAAAAATACTTTCTCTTTGTTATATAATTGTTTTTCTTTATTATGGTAATAATCAGCTTTTCTCTGTAAAATATCTTTGTTAAGGTATACTCTTTATGTAATTATTACATTTTATTATAAAGGGGATTGATAAGTATGATAGAAAATCCAAGCAGGGAAGAAATGGGTCAGATGTTGAAAAAATCGAAGCGCATTGCTGTTGTCGGTTTATCAAATAAACCTGAGCGTACTTCTTATATGGTATCGAAGGCGATGCAGGATAGCGGGTATGAAATCATCCCGGTAAACCCTGCTGTATCTGAAGTATTGGGAGTTAAGGCAGTGAAAGCCCTGAAAGATATTGAAGGGCATGTCGATATCGTCAATGTTTTTCGCCGTTCAGAGTTTCTACCGGAGATTGCTAAAGAATTTGCAGAAATCGATGCTGATATTTTTTGGGCGCAGCTGGGTGTAGAAAATGAGGAAGCCTATAATTTTTTGAAAGAAAAAGGTTATACTGTCATCATGGATCGATGTATAAAAGTCGAACATGCCCTTACTAAGTAATATAAAAAGAGCGGAAATTCCGCTCTTTTTTAAAAGTTTGCCGATGTCTCAGCTGGAGAAAATCAATTAGGCCCAGCTATAGCGGGCTATTAGCAGGCGGGCATAGCCAAGCAACTTTGAGATTAAATTGATTAAAATAGTAAAAGTATATTTGCCAAATGAAAATTTACCGCTACAATTAGTATGGTAGCTATGATACGTTTTCAACAAAGGTGACACGCACTAAAGGTGCTAACGCTAATAAAAGGGACGAAAAAAATAGAACACTTGTTCTTTGTTCGTTAAAGTATTATACTTTTTATATGATAGTAACGTATGAATTAATTTGTTAAAGCTAGTGAGTCATTTCATTGCAGTATGATTTGGCCCGGAAATTGTGTTTAGTTAGGAAAGGGGAATTTCTGTGGCAAAGAAAGTAAAAACAATCGAGTACAATGATGATGCAATTCAGGTACTGGAAGGACTCGAAGCGGTCAGAAAACGTCCCGGTATGTATATCGGCAGTACTGATGCACGCGGACTTCATCATTTAGTGTACGAGATTGTCGATAACTCCGTAGATGAGGCTTTGGCTGGTTATGGAGACCAAATTAGTGTGAAAATACATAAAGATAACAGTGTAAGTGTGTCAGATAAAGGGCGCGGAATGCCTATTGGCATGCATAAATTGGGTAAACCGACGCCTGAAGTCATTTTGACGATTCTTCATGCAGGGGGTAAATTTGGACAAGGCGGATATAAAACGAGCGGAGGCCTTCATGGAGTCGGTGCTTCGGTCGTTAACGCGTTGTCTGAATGGCTTGTCGTGACTATCAAAAGGGACGGGTTCATATACGAACAACGGTTTTTCAATGGCGGAAAGCCAGAAACGACCCTTGAGAAAATCGGTAAAACCAATCAAGCTGGTACGAAAATCCACTTTAAGCCCGATCCAAAAATATTTTCGGTGACGACTTATAATTATGATATCCTATGTGAGCGTCTTCGCGAATCAGCTTTTCTTTTAAAAGGCATGAAGATAGAATTGACGGATGAGCGTAACGACCATAATGAAATTTTTTACTATGAAAATGGAATTGAAGCGTTTGTTGATTATTTAAATGAAGAAAAAGAGACCCTTCATCGTGTAGTCAGCTTAGAAGGGGAACAAAATGGGATAGAAGTCGAACTCGCCTTTCAATTCAATGATGGTTATTCAGAAAATATTTTAAGCTTTGTAAATAACGTTCGTACAAAAGACGGCGGCACCCATGAGATTGGCTTAAAGACGGCCATGACACGGGCATTTAATGATTATGCAAGAAAAATGGGTCTATTGAAGGAAAAAGATAAAAACCTCGAAGGTACCGATATACGTGAAGGCTTGTCTTCAATAATTTCTATACGTATCCCTGAAGAACTTCTTCAATTCGAAGGACAAACCAAGAGCAAACTTGGAACTAGCGAAGCCCGTTCTGCAGTCGATTCCATTGTGTCAGAGCACTTAGCCTACTTTTTTGAAGAAGATCCAACCACGAGTACCCTTTTGGTTAAAAAATCGATTAAAGCGTTCCAGGCCCGAGAAGCAGCGCGCAAAGCACGTGAAGATGCAAGAAGCGGGAAGAAACGGAAAAAATCCGATGCCATCCTTTCTGGAAAATTAACGCCGGCTCAATCGAAAAATCCTGAGCGGAATGAATTGTATCTTGTCGAAGGGGACTCGGCTGGAGGATCCGCAAAGCAAGGGCGCGATCGCCGTTTCCAAGCAGTGCTGCCATTACGGGGTAAAGTTATCAATACGGAAAAAGCGAAACTAGCGGATATTTTTAAAAATGAAGAGATCAATACGATCATTCATGCTATCGGTGCAGGGGTCGGGGCGGAGTTCAATACGCCGGATACCAACTATGATAAGGTGATCATCATGACTGATGCCGATACAGATGGTGCCCACATCCAAGTGCTTCTGCTCACTTTCTTTTATCGCTATATGAAGCCGTTGATTGAGTCAGGAAAGGTTTACATCGCCTTGCCACCTTTATATAAAGTGAGTAAAGGGACAGGGAAGAAGGAAGTCATTGAATATGCTTGGAGTGATGAGGAACTTCAAGGAGCGATAGACAAGGTGGGGAAAGGCTATATGATTCAGCGCTATAAAGGGCTGGGTGAGATGAATGCCGATCAATTATGGGATACCACCATGAATCCTGAAACCAGGACCTTAATACGTGTGAAGATCGATGATGGTGCCCGTGCAGAAAGACGTGTGACGACCTTAATGGGTGACAAGGTTGAACCGCGCCGTAAATGGATTGAAGCCAATGTCGCTTTTGGTCTCGAAGAAGAATCGAATATTTTAGATAATGAAAATATGTCGATTGAAGAGGAGGTCAATAACGATGGTATTTGAAGAAACGTTTAGAGATTTGCCGCTAGAAGACGTTATTGGAGATCGCTTCGGGCGTTATAGTAAATATATTATCCAGGATCGGGCACTGCCAGATGCTAGGGACGGATTAAAACCTGTTCAACGCAGGATATTGTATGCGATGCATGTAGAAGGAAATACGCAGGAAAAAGGATTTAGGAAATCTGCCAAAACGGTCGGTAATGTAATTGGTAACTATCACCCTCATGGAGATTCATCTGTCTATGAGGCAATGGTGCGGATGAGCCAAGACTGGAAGCTGCGGAACGTCATGGTTCAAATGCATGGTAACAATGGTAGTATTGATGGTGATCCGCCTGCTGCGATGCGGTATACAGAAGCGAGGCTTTCATCGATTGCCTCCGAGATGTTACGTGATATTGAAAAAAGGACGGTTGATTTTGTACCGAACTTTGATGATACTTCGGAAGAACCCATAGTATTGCCAGCGATGTTTCCTAACTTGCTTGTAAACGGCTCCACAGGGATTTCTGCCGGCTATGCAACCGAAATCCCGCCGCATCAACTAGGTGAAGTCATTGATGCTGCCATTATGCGAATCGATAAACCTGAAGCGACAGTCGCTGATTTAATGACGGTCATTAAGGGACCGGATTTTCCTACAGGGGGTATCATTCAAGGGATTGAAGGCATTCGCAAAGCCTATGAAACAGGTAAAGGGAAAATAATCATTCGCGGATTGGCGGAGGTGGAAACGATTCGTGGCGGCAAACAGCAGATCGTCATCACCGAAATCCCATATGAAGTCAATAAAGCGAACCTTGTTAAGAAAATGGATGAGTTCCGTCTTGACCGAAAAGTCGAGGGAATCGCTGAAGTAAGGGATGAAACGGACCGTACCGGCCTGCGAATTGTCATCGAACTGAAAAAAGAAGCGGATGCCAATGGCGTTCTGCATTATCTATATAAAAATTCCGATCTGCAAATTGCTTACAATTTTAATATGATCGCGATATATAAAAAACGGCCAACATTGATGAGCCTGCCTAAAATGCTCGATGCGTATATCGAACACCGCAAAGAGGTAATTGTGAACCGTTCCCGTTATGAATTGCAAAAAGCACATGACAGGGCACATATCGTCGATGGTTTAGTGAAGGCCTTGTCCATTTTGGATGAAGTCATTGCCGTCATCCGTGCGTCTAAAGACAAACGGAATGCCAAAGATAACCTCATTGCTAAATTCGCTTTTACAGAAGCGCAAGCTGAAGCCATTGTTTCCTTACAGTTATATAGACTGACAAATACGGATATCACAGCACTTGAGGCAGAGGCAGCGGAATTGAAAAATAAAATTGAGGAATTGACCAAGATCCTTGGCAGTGAAAAGGTGCTTCTTCAAGTAATAAAAAAAGAACTTCGTTTCATTAAAAAGGGCTTTGATGATGGACGGCGTTCCAAAATCGAAAAAGAAATTGAAGAAATCAAAATCAATCTTGAAGTTTTGATTGCGAGTGAAGACGTGATGGTGACAGTGACGAAGGAAGGTTATGTCAAACGGACATCATTACGGTCATATGCAGCATCAGGCGGGCTCGATTTTGGCATGAAGGATTCCGATCGACTGCTCCAGCGACTGGAAATGAATACAACGGATGTCCTGTTGCTGTTCACATCAAAAGGGAATTACCTCTATTGCCCAGTTCATCAGCTTCCTGATATTCGCTGGAAGGAAACCGGCCAGCATATCGCGAACATCATTCCAATTGACAGGGAAGAACAAATCATAAAAGCGATTCCTATTAAAGACTTCACCCTGCCGCAATTCCTCGTGTTCATCACGAAAAACGGTATGGTGAAAAAGACTGAAATAGCTTCTTATAAAGCCCAGCGACATTCAAAACCGTTAGTTGGTGTCAATTTGAAAGGTGATGATGAACTGGTCGATGTTCATCATACAGATGGACAGGCGGATTTATTCCTTGTCACCCATTACGGCTATAGTTTATGGTTTGATGAAGAAGAGGTAAGTGTTGTCGGTGTCCGGGCAGCAGGTGTCAAGGGGATTAATTTGAAAGAAGACGACTATGTTATTGGCGGAAAGTTTTTAGCCAAAGATAGTAAAGAATCTATTCTTATCGTTACCCAGCGCGGTGCCATCAAGAAAATGAAATTAACCGAGTTTGAAAAAACGAGCCGGGCAAAACGCGGTGTCGTGGTCTTAAGGGAATTGAAATCGAATCCTCATCGGGTCATTGGATTTGATACCGTTAACAAAACCGACAGTCTGTTCATCCTTTCGGAAAAGGGAACCATTGAAACCATCCATGCCGCTTCATTAAAAAATCATGATCGATACACGAATGGATCGTTTGTTTTTGATGAAACCGTTAGTGGAAAAGCGAAAGAATTGTGGAAAATATCATTTGAAGATGAGTCTGCCTTAGAGCAGTGAATCATATTTTAAACGGGATGCTGATCATGATCAGCATCCCGTTTCATTTTTCCAAATGAACAGTTATTTCGTTTAAGAAACCAATCCCCAAATATGCCCCTCTTAAGTCAAAAATGACTTATTGAGTCATTTTTAAATCCTAATAATACAAACCTATTAATCGTAATGTGACAACAAATAATTCAATTTTGAATTTTCATGTTAATAGAATCTACTTAACTTAACGGTTTGTTTTTGGCACACTCCTTGCATATTGATAGTATGACTTCTTTATTTTTATGAATGAAGAAAGGGGAGGACAAATGGATAGACCTTGGAAGAAGCATATCCCGTCCGGAAATCCAATGGAGATTAATATTCCTGACATGTCTTTGACAGACCTATTTTACCGCTCAGTCGAACAATATTCGGATAAAATAGCGGTTACGTTCATGGAGCAAAGGTATACATATTCAGAGTTAGGGCGGTTAGTGAAAAGATGTGCCCGCGTTCTTGCTGATGAAGGGATTGAAAAGGGAGATCGGGTGGCCCTTATGCTTCCTAATTGTCCGCAATATCCAATCAGTTTTTTCGGAACACTTTTAAATGGTGCTATTGTTGTCCAAATCAATCCTATGTACAAGGCAAACGAACTGATACATGTCCTGAAAGACTCAGGTGCAAGGTACATCATTGTGCTTGATGACTTATTGCCAATAGTTGAAGCCATTATAGCCCAAACGGATGTTGAAAAGATGTTGAGCGTATCGCTGGAAAAAGGTAAATGTGAAATGACAAAAAAGCTGCTTTCAGTAAATGAGGCAGATTTCTCTGTACCAATCGAACCTGCTAGAGATGTCGCTGTCCTTCAATATACAGGAGGAACGACAGGGCGTTCAAAAGGAGCGATGCTAACCCATCGAAACATCGTGGCCAATACGCTGCAAAGTGCGGCTACTTCAAGAATCAATACGCAAAAGGGGAAGGAAAGGGTAGTTGCTGTTTCTCCATTATTTCATGTTTATGGCATGACTTCAGGAATGAACCTGACGTTTTATAATGGCGGAGAATTAATAATTGTATCTCGGTTTGATGTGGCGGAGATCGTCGATATTATTAAAAAACGTAAACCGACTATTTTTCCTGGCGTACCAACTATGTATATTGCGTTATTACAATATTATCAGTCACATCCATTTGAACTGGATTCATTGAAATCGTGCGTTTCGGGTTCATCGCCATTGCCCCTGAATGTCTTGTCAAGGTTTAACGAAGTGAGTGGATCAAAGATTGCTGAGGGCTATGGCCTATCCGAGGCATCACCAGTGACACACCGTAATCCGGTTAGTGGGCTGCAAAAACCCGGAAGCATCGGGATTCCTATACAAAATACTGATGCCGCCATTATTGACAGCATTACTGGTGAGCCATCCCTTTTGGTCAATACTCCAGGCGAATTGGTCATCAAGGGTCCACAGGTGATGAAAGGTTACTGGGGTATGCCCGAAGAGACGCAGAAAACGATTCAAAACGGATGGCTGTATACCGGTGACATCGCCAAGATGGATGAAGATGGCTTCTTTTACATTGTGGGACGCAAGAAAGAAATGATCATCGCAGGCGGTTTTAATATTTATCCAATTGAAATTGAAGATGTTCTATACAGCCATCCTAAGGTACTGGAAGCTGCCGTGTTTGGTGTTCCCGATCAATATCGGGGTGAAACAGTACATGCAGCGGTTGTTCTAAAGCCAAATGAATGGATAGCTGAAAAAGAATTGAAGGAATATTGCCGAAAACAGCTAGCTGCCTTTAAAGTACCTAAAATAATCACATTTCAAAACGAACTGCCCAAGACTGCAGTCGGTAAAATCTTAAAACGAAAGCTACAAGAAAAATATATCGCTTATTCGGATAAAATATGAAAACGCTAACAATCAAATCGTATAAAGGGGAATGCAAATGGACTTTCGCTTAGATGAAGACATCCTGCTTTTAAAAGAAAATATACGCCAGTTTATCGAAGAGCAAATCGATCCATTTTCCATGCAGATAGAGGATGAAGACCATATTCCAGAATCCATCATAAATTTATCGAAGGATATCGGGTTATTCGGACTTAGTATCCCGGAAAAGTATGGTGGACTCGGCATCGGTATGGTAGGGAAATGTGCTTTGTATGAGGAAATCGGCAAAACACATAATGGATATACCACTCTGATCGGTGCCCATACAGGTATTGGGACGGTTGGGATCGTCGAAATGGGCAATGAAATGCAAAAGGAAAAATACTTGCCAGATATGGCAAGCGGTAATAAAATTGGCGCTTTTGCTTTAACTGAGCCAGCAGCTGGATCCCATGCGACGAATCTCAAAATGACGGCAGTCAAAAGCGGCGATAAGTATATCCTGAATGGGACTAAGCATTATATAACGAATGCAGATGTAGCAGATATTTTTACAGTTATGGCCGTAACAGACAAAGATAAAGGCGCAAAAGGAATCACCTCATTCATAGTAGAAAAGGATTTTCCGGGTTTTAGAGTGGGTAGCTTTGAAAGGAAGATGGGACTTCGAGGTTCACATTCGGCCGAATTGGTTTTTGAAGATTGCGAGGTTCCGGCTGAAAATGTACTGGGGGACGTTGGGCAAGGGTATGTAAATGCCTTGAAAATCCTTGCAAATGGCCGAGCCGGTCTTGCTGCAAGAAATTTGGGGTCCTGTCAATACCTGCTAGATCTATCGACTAAATATGCTACTGAGCGTGAGCAATTTGATGTTCCGATCATTGATCATCAAGCTGTATCACATATGATTGCAGAGATGGCCATGGAGATAGAGGCACTCCGCTCATTCACATACCGAGTCGCTTGGATGGTCGATCAAAAAGAAAAAATCATTAAAGAAGCGGCAATGCTGAAATTGTACGGTTCAGAAGTTTATAATCGTGTCGCTGATAAGGCCGTTCAAATTCATGGCGGACTGGGATACATGAAGGATTATCCAGTTGAACGTTTCTACCGGGACGCCCGAATCACTAGAATATATGAAGGTACATCCGAAATCCAGAAAAATATCATTACTGGACAATTGAAGAGAAAATATCAAAACTAGTCTAATTGGAAAGTGGAGGGGTTATAATGGATTTAAGACTATCGGATGAACAAAAAATGGTGCAAAAAACAATACGCAAGTTCGTTGAAAACGAATTGATACCCTTGGAAAATGAAGTACTTCGAAATGAAATGGCAGGAAAACCTAGTTTACCAGAGGGGATATTAAAAGAATTACAGGAAAAAGCAAAAAAGGCGGGTTTTTGGGGCATCAATACACCGGAAGAATTTGGCGGGGCAGACTTAGGCCAGCTTATGATGGCCATTGTCTTGATGGAAGTATCAAAAACGTTTGTACCTTTCAGTTTTGGCGGTTCAGCGGATAATATTCTATATTATGGAAATGAGGAACAGAAAAAGAAGTATCTGATTCCAACCATTAACGGGGAGAAAAAGTCATGTTTTGCGATGACGGAGCCGGGGGCAGGTTCCGATACACGTAATATTAAAATGACAGCCGTAAAGGAAGGTAACGAATGGGTGCTTAATGGAGAAAAAACGTTCATTACGGGTGGTAATGATGCCGATTTCGTCATGGTCATCGCCGTTACCGACAAGGAACGTCATCAGGCAACAGGCACGGAAGGGGTAACCTGTTTCATTGTAGACCGTGACATGGGTTGGAGATCCGAGTATATCAACACAATGGGAGAATGGGGACCTGCCGGTTTAGTTTTCGATAATGTAAGGGTACCTGAAGAGAACATATTAGGAGAGATAGATGGTGGTTATAAACTAGGTTTGGAATGGATTGGATTTGCAAGATGGATCGTGGGCGCGCGCGCTGTCGGTTCTGCAGAAAGATTGCTTCAAATGGCTATAGACTATGCGAAAGAACGAGTTACATTCGGTAAGCCGATTGCTGAGCGTCAGGCTATTCAATGGCAAATTGCTGATTCGGCTGTAGAGATCGAAGCGGCGAGGTGGCTTGTGTTGAATGCGGCATACACCCTTGATAATGGAGAAGATAATCGCCATTTAGCTTCGATGGCCAAACTGTATGGAGCGAATATGGGGAATCGTGTCGTTGATCGCGTATTGCAGATACACGGTGGCATGGGTTATACGAAAGAACTTCCTATCGAGCGTTGGTACCGTGAGGCAAGGCTTTGGAGGATCTATGATGGAACAGATGAAATACAGCGGATGATCATTTCCAGAAATTTAATTAAGGGACATGTTAAATTAGGACAATTCTTATAATAGATTAGGAGGAAATGAGTATGACAGGGAGATTTTCAGGTAAAACCGCATTAGTTACAGGTGGAAGCAGAGGGATTGGCAGGGCGATTGTCGAGTTATTTGCAAGTGAAGGCGCAAAGGTGGCCATTATCGATATTAATGAAGAGGTCTTGACATCAACAGGAAATGAATTAAGGGATAAGGGGTATGCCATTTTCACAAAGGTGGCCAATGTGGTGGAATCCGAAGAAGTCGAAGCGTCCATAAAGGAAATAGCTGACACATTCGGTTCTCTTGATATTTTGGTGAATAATGCAGGGGTCATCAGAGATAATCTACTTTTTAAAATGACCGATGCAGATTGGCAAACGGTGATGGATGTACATTTAAAAGGTACCTTCAATGCAGTACGTGCCGCCCAGAAGCATATGGTTGCAAATAAATATGGAAGGATCATCAATATATCTTCCACCTCAGCCCTCGGGAACCGCGGACAGGCTAATTATTCAGCCGCAAAAGCTGGGCTTCAGGGGTTAACAAAAACGCTTGCGATCGAACTCGGTAAATTTGGGATAACAGCGAATTCGGTTGCACCTGGCTTTATCGAAACCGAAATGACGAAAGAAACAGCCAGACGGGTGGGAGTGGGTTTTGAGCAATTCATCCAGGATAGGGCGAACAGTATTCCTGTTGCTAGAAGCGGTTTGCCAAGTGATATTGCTCATGCTGTTGCATTCTTTGCCGATGAAGCATCCTCATTCATTAGTGGGCAGGTTCTATATGTTGCGGGCGGTCCAAAAAATTAAAGGAAAGGCGGGATTTTATGTTCAACGAAAGTATTGGAAAACGATCCAAACCTGTTATAAATATAGTTGAACGGGGTGCCGTTAAAAAATTTGCATTATCAATTGGTGATCCCCACCCGATTTTCATCGATGAAGAAATAGGAAGGCAATCAAGATATGGAACGAATATTGCACCGCCTACTTTCCCCAGGGTCTTTGATTTTGGAACAATTGAAAGCTTGAACCTTCCGAGCAAAGGGTTGATCCATGGCGAGCAGATTTACCGCTACAACAGGCCGCTTAAGGTTGGGGAAGAAATCACCTGTTACACGGAAGTGAAGGATTACTATGAGAAAAAAGGAAAACAAGGGGAAATGGGATTTCTCGCCTTTAAAAATTATGGCACCGATGCAAAAGGGGAAATTGTTTTTACAGCTGAACAGCTTGTCATTATCAATGAAACGATCAGAAGGATGGTGATGAGTAAGTGACGACATTAACCGAACTGCATATTGGTGACTCGTTACACTCTATTGTTATGGATCCTGTATCTCGGTTGGATCTCATTAAGTATGCTGGTGCATCTGGGGATTTCAATCCGATTCATACGATTGATGAGGAAGCGGAAAATGCAGGTCTTCCCGGAATCATTGCACATGGTATGTGGACGATGGGAAACCTTGCAAAGCTTTTCAGTAATCTTTATGAAATCGGATTTATCGAAGAATACAAGATTCGTTTCAAAGGTATGGTTTTCTTGAATGATGTGATAACCCTTCAAGCGGATTTAATAGAAAAAAAAGAAGATAGGTATTTTTTCAAAGTTGCAGCCACTAATCAGTCAGGGAAGGAAGCGATCAGTGGAGAGGTTATTTTTAAGGTCTTCTGAAGGAAAGTAGTGATGAAATTAATTTCATCACTACTTTTTTTAGGAGTAAAATTCGACAATTTTAAAGGAGATTCGTAATTTTTCCAGAATTGTACTTAAAAAGAATTCTTTTTGCGGCGGTGAACTAGTAATGAATCAAGTAAAACAGGATTCTCGGATTAATTTGCTCAAAGGAATGACCTTTCCTGCACTAGTCGTGGATTCTCAAGACCGGATCAAGGATTGGGGCAGGTACTTCCATCCAATGGTGAATCACAATGGAACTGCAGCATTAACCGAACTATTTGATGAGTGGCAATTTCTCGATAATAAAAGACTTGCAGCTGCAAGACTGCGTGACAAACGGTATTTATTTTTATTAATGAAACAAATCGATAATGACAATATTCTTTATATAGGCAGGGAAACACAGTTTTTGGATGATTTATTGAGTGATGCTCATGATTCGGAAAAACTGAATCGCGCTCTCGATGCCATTATCGAAAATTCCTATGATGGGATATATATCACCGATCAACAAGGGATTACTCTGTATACGAATTCAGCAATTGAACGGATCACTGGCATTCCAAAGGAGTATTATATAGGTAAGTCGGTGGACCAACTAATTAAACGTGGCATCTTGAATGCCTCGGTGACGCATAAGGTAGTAAAGCTGAGAAGAACGGTATCTGTCGTACAGGATAATTTTGCTGGAAAAGAAACATTGATAACCGGTAGTCCCGTTTTTAATGAAAAAGGGGAAATAGAACAAGTCGTTACGAATATAAGGGATTTATCTGATTTAAATGAACTGATGCATGAGTTGACGAAAGTGAATGAATTGAATAATCAATACAAGCAGGAAATTGAAAAACTGCGGAAGATAACAAGTAAGGATGGAGTCGTCTTTGTCAGTGATAAAATGAAATCGATTTATGAGATTGCTGAAAGAATTTCGGATATTGATGCGACTGTACTCATTCTAGGAGAAACGGGCGTTGGAAAAGATGTGCTTGCACGAAATATTTATAATCGGAGCATCCGATCTAAAAAAGGAGATTTCATTAAAATCAATTGTGGGGCCATTCCGGCGGATTTATTGGAATCCGAGCTCTTTGGATACGAAGGAGGAGCTTTTACCGGCGCCAATCAAAAAGGTAAACCAGGGATGTTTGAGCTGGCAGAGAGTGGGATCTTATTCTTGGATGAAGTTGGTGAGCTTCCCCTGCAACTGCAAGTAAAGCTACTTCGGGCCCTTCAGGAAAGGGAGATTCAAAGAATCGGAGGAACGAAACCAAAGAAAATCGATGTACGCATAATAGCAGCCACAAACCGCAATTTATCGGAAATGGTCAAATCCGGTGATTTTCGTGAAGACCTCTTTTATAGGCTGAATGTCATTCCGATTACAATTCCTCCACTAAGGGAAAGAAGAGAAGATATCTTAGCATTGACTGACTTATTTTTAAGGAAAGCAAACGAACAATATAAATTTTCAAAAGAAATTGATTCGAGACTGAAAGAATACTTTTTTCAACATGATTGGCCAGGAAATGTCCGTGAATTGATTAATATTGTGGAAAGGCTCGTCGTGCTAACGGATAATCAATTATTATCGATCAACGATCTGCCCGAAGAATATCGACCGGATAAGCTGAATCAGTCGAACTATCATTCACCCCTAACTCTAAAAGAAGCGGTGGAAAAAGCAGAAAAGGAAATCTTGACGAAAGCGGCGGAAACCTACCAAACTACATATGAAATCGCAGAAGCCCTTGATTCGAGCCAGGCAACAATTGTAAGGAAACTTAAAAAATATCGCTTAAAGGTCAGTGAAAAGAATAGGTGAGTATAAACTGCACCTTCCCTTGTTGAACAACATCTAACAAAGGGAGGTGCAGTTTTTTTGACTAAATATGCTATAGACGTAAAAATTCCGATTTATTCACGGGAGGGGCAAGAGAGAGTTACATATAACCATAGTTAACAATACAGAATTTCACACAAAGCTTCAGAAGGTCGGAGACATACAGGGGAATTATCAATTAAATATCTGATTAACTCCTATCCAATATATTGATTTATAACGATTTATTAAAGCTTTAAAACTTGGTAAGAGATTGAAAATCATGTATATTGTTTTTATACACATACAAGAGTAGTGGATCATTTTAATAAGAAAATAAAGAACCAGCTACACTCGTTCAACTTAATTATTTTTCAAATAAATTACTAGAAAGGAGATATAGATTTGGACTCAATCCGGTTAATTGAATATGACATCGCCCTGCTTGTACGTCTAACAACATCTCCTAGTAGTCGAATAGGCAACCTAGATCGATCTGAGTATTTACTGCTTAGTGAATTGGATAAACATGGGCCAATAGGCATTAATGTATTGTCAGACCATTTGAGACTGAATGTATCTACCGCAAGTCGCCAGGTTGCCGCTTTGGAGTCAAAGGAATTCATTCGCCGCTATCCAGATCCGAAAAACGGACGAATCAGCTTAATTGAAATGACCAATGAAGGGCAAGAAATATTACATAACGCTCAGAAGGCTCGTCACGAAAGATTATCAGATATCCTAAAAGACTGGTCAAAGGAAGATTTAAACGTTCTTCAGAAAAATTTAACACGTTTGAATCGGGATATTAAGAACTGGAAACAATGATAATCCGAATTTTGATGGGCAGTAAACAGTATTAATTATTATAT
>NZ_JBHXAS010000032.1:0-45689 GCF_042727425.1 Peribacillus sp. NPDC060253 | reverse complement strand
CGATAATTTCCCTTGGAAGGATAATGCGAATAAAAGATATATCAAAATAATTATTTCGCACTCCAATTAATTGCTTATAAGAAGTACATTTTTTTAAATGTATCGAATATATATGTAGGGTAAGCAGGAGGCCATCCAATCCTAATATTTGACGGATTGAGGCCATAAACTATATAATTACTATATATTTTTATATGAATCCTTCTGTTAAGGGGAGTAGCTATACAATAAAGTCGTCAATACAGGATTTTTTATCCTCGGCTTTATTGGCAACTGATTTTAGTTGTTTGCAAGACCTTGCCGATTATTTGGTGAGGTCTTTTACTTTTTAAAGACGGTATAACCAACAATCGGTTATACCGTCTTTTTTTGAATCAAAAATTGAACAATTAGGGGTGAAAAGTATGCAAAACTATAATGAATTAGCTCAAAGCGTTAAGATTTCCGATGATAAAAAAAACATCTTGCTTGATGTCGATCAATCTTTATCACTTATCGGAAAGGGCCGCAGCGCTTATGTTTTCCGAATACATTCCACCAATAAAGCATTAAAAGTATTTTTCCCGGGCCACACTCACACAGCTAAGGTAGAAGCTGAAATATACAAAACAGTCCAATCCATCGACTATTATCCAACTCTATATGATGCGGGAATAAATTATCTGGTTATCGATCACATCGAAGGCTACACTCTATTTGAATGTTTAACATTAGGAATCCCGATAACGAAAGAAAACATCGAGGAGATTGACCATGCCTTACAATTAGCAAGGAAAGAAGGATTGAATCCTTCTGATATCCATTTAAGAAACATCTTTATCACCTCCGAAAAAAAGGTGAAGATCATTGATGTAGCAAGGTTCAAACAAGTGAAATCCTGCAATCAATGGCACGACCTGAAAAGTGCTTTTCACCTTTTCTATTCGAAGTCATTTTTTCCGAAGAAAATCCCAAGCTTCATATTGAATTCCATAGCAGCCATTTATAAAAAACGATTCTTGCCCATCTGATCATCACTATAAAATCACAATGGAGGCACATATGAAAAAAATAATAACCATAGCTTTTCTGTCCATTCTTACATTAAGCGGGTGCTCGCTTTTGGGAGAAGTCAATTCATCATTGGAATATGCCGATAATGCGACAGAGTATGTAAGTACCATTAAGGAATTTTCCAATGAAGTACCTGCATTATCCCAAGATGCCGTCACGGATACCGAGGCAAGAAAAAATCTTGAAAAAGAACTGCAACTGATGAAAACGGAGATTGAAGAATTTAATGCAATCGAACCACCTCAAATCGCTGAAGGCATCCATGAAAAAATCGTCCAATCAAATCAACAGCTGTCAGATGGGATTGAATTATATCTGAATAACATTGAAAATGGTCAACTCGACCCTAAGGCTTTGGAAGATTCAGAGATTATGCAATCCATCGATAATATAACAAGCTTAGCAAAACAAATTGAAGAATTGGGTAATTAAGAATCATTCCATAGACTGGCGTCCCCCCTCTCTTTGGAGATTTTCATGAATAAAACAGAATGGCTGGAGACAAATTATTGACATGAAACCAAAAGGTTTTATATAATCAATAAATGCGAAACCAAATGGTTTTATATTTTTCAATAATAAAGGAGAATCAGTATGGAAAATCAACCAACATTACAAGATGTCAAGCAGACGGTTATTCTTGAAGCGCCTATCCAAAAAGTTTGGGATACAGTATCCACTGCAGAGGGGATAGCTTCATGGTTCATGCCAAATGATTTTCAAGCGAAAGTGGGACATGAGTTCCATGTGCAATCACCCTTTGGCCCATCTCCTTGTAAGGTAATAGAGATAGATGCTCCTCATCGGCTTTCATTCACTTGGGATACGGACGGTTGGGTCGTTTCGTTCATTTTAAAAGAACTGAATGGTAAAACCGAGTTTACCCTTATTCATGGTGGTTGGAAGCAGCCGGATACGATTCTTCCGAAACCGAACGAAAAAAGCTCAGTGATTCGCGATAGGATGGCACATGGCTGGGAACAGATCGTTCATTTAAAACTGAAAAAGGTTGTTGAGGGCTAAGTGTCTTCAGCAGAAAAGTATGATGTTTTTCAGGCTATCGCCGACCCAACCCGAAGAAAGGTCCTTCAATTGCTTTCAGAAGGGGAATTGCCTATTTCAGAAATCACTTCTCACTTTTCCATGAGCCGTACAGCGGTTGCCAAGCATCTACATATTCTTTCTGAAGCTGAATTAGTCAGTGGCCGGAAGATAGGAAGAGAGAAACGCTTTCGGCTTCAGCCAGAACCTTTAACGGAATTGAAACAGTGGCTTTCTTTTTACGAAAAATTTTGGGATAACAAACTTTCCATCCTTAAACATGTTATTGAAAATCCAGGAGAAGACGGGTTAAAAGTCATTGAAAAAGAAAATGATACACAGATGGACAAGCCTAATGAAATAACATAAAAAAACCCCCGGTGCATTTAAACCGGGGGTTTTCTCATAATTTTATGCATCCATTTCAATATTTTGTTCTTTGCGCTTCCGTATAACCATCGTTAGCAATAAGAACAGGTTAAATACGATGATGCATCCAGTAAGGAACAGTATACTTGTTGTTAAAGCATCCGCTCCAAGGCTCGTGCTCATTGCCTGACGGAAGCCCATGACAGAATACGTCATTGGTATGAACGGATGAACCGCACTGAAGAAGTTATTGGTCAACTCCACAGGGAACATTCCTCCGCTTGCACCTAGCTGTAATACAAGGAAAATCATCGCTAAAAGGCGACCTGGATTTCCAAAAGCTACGGTTAAGAAGGTAACAATGAACATGAAGGTAAGGGAAGTCAATATGGAAACTCCTATGAATTGCCCCATATTCTCGACCTGTAAATCCATTCCCCAAATCATGATCGCATCCAAAACTAGTGCTGAAAGCGTCGCTTGTATAAATAGGACCGTGAATTTACTGAACCACCATGCCACTCCTGATGTTGGTCTTGTAGACGGCATGCCTGTCGGAAATCCCATATTGAAGGCAATCGCTCCTACAAATAACCCTAGAGACAGCACATAAGGAGCTAGAGCATGACCATAATTAGGTACCTTACTGCTTTTTTGTTCTTTGACCTTTGTTGGTTCAGCGATCATGCTGTAATTATCATTCGTTGTTTTATTTTTACTTATCTCTTCAGCACCATCACTTAGTTTTTCCGAAAGTTCGCCCGTTCCATCTTGTAGGGTCGAGATTCCATCCCCCAATTTACTTGAACCTTCGGCAAGTGCTGATGAACCTTCATTGATCTTACCTGCACCATCAGTAAGTTGGATGACACCATTGCTTAAAGTGGGCAGATTGCTTGCTAATTGTTCAGTACCTTTAACAAGTGCTGATGAACCATTGTTCAAGGATGCTGAGTTGGCATTCAATTGATTGGCTCCATCGGCAAGTTTGTTCGCCCCTTCGCCAACTTGCCCAACACCCAATGTATACTTCTCTAAACCAGTTCCTAAAGAGGCGGAGCCTACTTGAAGTTGTGAAACTCCATCAACCAATTGACCAGATCCCTCAGTTAGTTTTGATAAGCCATTATTTAACGATGAACCACCTTGTGCTAACTGATTGATTCCATTCACTAGTTCTGGTGTTCGTTCATTTAAACTTTGGGTTGCCGTCGTTAATTGATTGCTGCCTATAACAGCCTCATTCAACCCGGTATTCAATTGGGTTGCACCCGGAATCAATTGATCCTCCAGTGCGCTTCTTAATGCTGCATATCCATTTAATGCTGAAACAGTGTTAGGATTCACTTTATTCACAGCGTTATTTAAGTTGGTCACCTGTTCAGGAAGCTGACCTAAACCATTCAATACTGGCATTACTTTATCCGTCAATTGTGTTGATAAGTCGGATATATTTGCTGCAAGAGACGATGCAATTTGCTTTTGGGCTCCTGCTTGGATTTGAAGCTCGTTTTGAATGGCCCCGATTAATTCTGTTTGTTGTTCACTTGTCATACTTTTGTATGCTTCAGTGTTTTGAACGGACTGGATCGTGCTTTGTCCATTGTTCTCAATCGTTGATTGAAGTTCCGTCAAAGCTCTTTGGCTATTCTCGAGATCTTTAGTAATGCTGGATACAGTACCGGACGTGCTGCTTCCTGCAGGAACCGCTTTTTGCAATTGATTTACACCGCTTTGAATACTTGTAAGTCCTTGCGTAAGCTGACTCAGCTGTTCGTCTGTAGGCAATTGACCATCCATCTTCTTCAGTCCGACATTTAACGCTTGGCTTCCTTCTGAAAGTTTAGTGATTCCCTCATTTAAACTCTGCTGACCCGCTGCCAGCTTCGGGATTCCTGTAGATTGGTCCGTTAATTGGTTTGCACTTTCTGATAATGTATTCAAGCCATCATTTAAATTCGCACTGCCCGTTTGAGCTTCCGTCAATCCAGTATTTAAATTTTGGGCTCCTGGAACGACTTGGGCCAGCCCAGTGGAAAGTTGGGAAGAACCTTGTACAAGTGCTTCACTATTATTCGTTAATTCCCCTGTGCCTGATGCAAGTTCGTTCACACCCGTTTGCAACTGTCCGACACCGGAAGTATATTGTGAAATCCCCTTGTTCAATTCCGTCGCACCACGTTCAAGTTTATTGACTCCATCCAAAAACTTGCCAACGCCAATTTGAAGTTTATTCGCTCCATCTTTAAAAGTTAATGTACTAGAAGCTAATTTATTCAGATTGTCTGTCACTTCTTTGTTTCCATCTTGCAGTTTTTCAGCGCCATCATCAAGTTTCGATGCTCCATCCGCTGCGTCACCAAATCCTTCTCCGATCTCGTCCAGTTGCGAGAAGATCGCTTCCGCATATTCCTTTGTTACACTTTCAGCAATTTCCGTTTTTAAATTATTCGTTGCCTGTTTTCCGACCGTTTCAGAAACGAAACTGCGTCCAGGATTCACATCATACGTTAAATTCATTTTCCTAGGCTTATTATCCATGACGGTCGAAGCATTTTTAGAAAAGTCCTCTGGAATGGTAACGACCATATAATATGTACCATCATCGAATCCTTTTTTCGCTTCTTTTTCCGTTACGAAATGCCATTCTAAATCATCATTGTCCTTTAATTGTTCAACAAGCTCATTACCGATTGTTAAGGTCTTACCCTCATACTCTGCCTTCACATCATTATTCACGACGGCAACAGGCAGTTTACCTGTATTGCCGTATGGGTTCCAAGCAGAACTAAGGAATAGCCCCCCATAAATAATCGGTACAAACAGCAAAACAATAGCGACACCAAGCAGTTTTCGATTTGTTAGGAAAAGCTTCCATTCTTGTTTTAACATGTTCACTCTTTTTCACCTTTCTTTTCACGCAATAATTCACTCAATGACGACGAATTCCAATTAAGAGTTGGAATATCCGTGGTGCCAAAGCTTTCTTTAAGCAAATCTGCTACTGTTCGGCTGGAAAAGAACTCCATTAATAGTTCATCCGCTTGAGAAAACATCCGACGAAGAACGTCCATACCCTTTTCTGCATACTCTCCATCTTTAAACGCTTTTTCTATAAGTCCTGTATCTGGAAATATCGAAATCGGGCCTTCCATCGCTTCAATAATTTCAAGGTTTTTAATCTTATCTACACTTTTGGCAAGAGAAAGGCCGCCATTATTACCAG
Source organism: Peribacillus sp. NPDC060253 (assembly GCF_042727425.1). NCBI lineage: Bacteria > Bacillati > Bacillota > Bacilli > Caryophanales > Bacillaceae > Peribacillus > Peribacillus sp. NPDC060253. The sequence goes on along the minus strand of NZ_JBHXAS010000032.1, from coordinate 40,000 downwards.
GAACGGAAGTGATTATTTGCTTCACGACCAATTTCCTTATGATTTTTTTCAAATAAGAAGGAGACACTTCTAACCTCCTGCTGATCTCATTAGACGCCAGCGGGACATTTTTATCCTGGGTAGAGAGTATAACTATGATGCAGATGGCTTGCTCGACCCCTTTTGTTAATTGCAAATCCTTTCACCTCTTTAAGTACTTATATGGATGTTAGATATCCATAATGGATATTTGGTATCTATAATTAAAACCCGTTTCATCTTAAAAATCAAGTTATTTTTAGAAAAAATTACTAAAAAGGCATTTGCGACCTCAAAATAAGGTGAACCCCGCATGATGACATCATGCGGGGTTCACCTTTGCCATTTTACAGGTCATTTAAAAATTCATTTACTGCCTCTGGAGTTTTTGCATTTGCACTATGCAGATGTGCAATCTTTTCACCATTTTTGAAGACTAATAAAGATGGAATCCCCATTACGGTTTGCTCTTCAGAAATCTCAGGGAACTCGTCACGATCGATCGTAAACCACTGTTTGTCTTGATGTTCTTGAGTGATCTCATCAATGAACATGTCTAAACGTTTGCAGTCTGGGCACCAAGTAGTTGTAAAAATCCCGACTGTCAGTCCCTCTTGTTTGATTTGTTCACGGTATTCTTGTTCTGTATTAATATTTTTCATGATTGTCTCCTCCGAGCTTTTCTTTTCATCATCATACTTCAATCCATGAATGAATGTACTCAAGGATTAATATATAATTAATTCCTTCACAGTACAAACGGTTTCTCCTGGATTTACCTTACTCTTGTCCGGTTTATGTGTTGAATGTTTAAAGCTTGCTTATAAAACTTTACCTCAGTGTTCACTATGAACATGAAAAAAACCACTGATCCTATGGCCTTTTCTATATCATTCATATTGGGAAAGTAAGCTGTAAGTGACCTATTCTTCAAATCTTGGACATTCATGTATTGGAATATGGTGCCCACCAATTGCCTGAAACCACAATCAATGTCTGTAATTTAATCGTATTGGCAAAATAGTCATCATCGTCTTGTTCCTGCATCATCCTATTCCATAATCGGTTAATCCATTGCTGATTGGACGGATCAACCATGGCACTCACCATGAACGGAGCAACAAAGCTTGTACTATTTCCTTCTTCTACAGTTTTTCCGCTAAGTGTATAGCCGGATTGGATATTTTCAGGGTTACCACCCGTTTCCGCTTTAATCCAATCATTCATCTTCTTTAGCTGCGGCAGCGCTCTGTCATCACCAGTCAGTAAGTAATCAATCGTATAGCGCCAAGGGGTCCTACTGCTGTTCCAGCTATAATTGCCATCATTCTCCCCTTCCAAAAAGTCAGCTTGTGCCGGCCTGTATCCTCCCTTGGATTGGACAATGAAGTCCGGCATAAGTCCGGTATTACCGCTTTTCTGCTCATAAATGGAATGAATGATATGATAAGCCTTATCCGTTACATCTTCCCATTCATGATTCCCTGTTGCCGCCTCAAATGACTTCATATGATTGAGAAGAAGGTCCGATGCACGAGTTGATTGCCCGTATACATCATCATTATCTTCCGCCCAGTCTCCTAGTTTAATCATCGATTGCGATCGATTTATTTCATTCGACATGATCGCCTCCATGATGTCTTTTGCTCTGGCAAGATAGTCGATTTCCCCTTCACTTCCCCATTGACGATCAGCCAATAATAACGAAAAAGCGATATCCATATCACCATCAGTTGCTGAATCAGCATCACCTGGTGTATTTATGATCTTACCCGATTTATCCTTTACTTGCTGCCAAGCCATTAAAGAAGGATCATTGATACTTCCATGCGCTTTATAAAACCGATAGAGACCGTCGAAATACTGCTTATCCTTGCTGCCTGCCATGATTGCCGTTATCATCATCCCGTAACCATGTGCTTCAGAAACGGTCACTGCGTTTTTGGGTTCTGCATATCCTTTATCATTATAAAAAATATAATATTCATCTTTTTTATCGGCAGGCTGCTTAAGGTATTCATTTTTCCAAGTTTCATAAAATCCGGCTACGGCCTTATCCATTTCCTCTTGTGACACATTGTTTGGTTTTATCGTTCCTGATTGATAGACTGTATGCTGTGGAAATGGCCTTTTACTGCCCATCTCTTTCTTTGTGGATTGAGACACTACTGCAATCGTGGCAATGATTCCGAAAACGATCACGCCTACTATTATGGTTAAACTACCTCTTTTTTTCATGGCTGGCTCCTTGGCTTATGGTGTTTTATTCACTGTATTGAGCGAACTATAAACAATTGTATGTAAACGACGATTTTTCATTTCATGCTCCGTGAACGATTCCAGGATGACGGTCCCAGGCCGCGAAAGTTCCAACGCCCATATAAGATACTCGGGATTATTAGGTTTATCAGCATCAATAAAAATAAGATCGAAACTGGACAATCCCTTTTCTTTAAGAGCTTGCAAAGTTTTGAGCGCCGTCCCGACAATGATATCGATTTTATTGGCCATTCCCGCATTCTTTATATTCTCCTCAGCCACTTTAGCATGCTTAGCCTCATATTCAAGCGTTATCAACCTGCCATCAATCCGGCAACGCCCGCGATCCAAACACCGCTTAGCCGCCAAGAGTTCCAATTCCCACTATTCTTTTCGCTCCACTGGTTTTTGCGAGTAAATGAAGGCATTTCCCTTGGCCTGGGGATACATCAATGGCAGGCAGCCCCGCTTCTGCATTTGCTTTCAATATCGAATTCACGATGTGTTCAGACGTTTGAAGCTTTTCACCCAAAATATAAATCTACCTCATTCCAAATTTCTGATCAATCAATCATCCCCCTTTTTCAATTTCATATATCCTTCCCCATCCACTGAAATTGTTATTTGCTCATCAATGACTATCGAAAGTGGAAAAATTTCCGATTCTCTTTTCGAAAAGATCCAACGCCTTTTCCTAGGGCCTAAAAGTAAAAACGAGCCTGCTTCATGTTCCCCTATAAAATTTAAACCATCTTCTCTTATCGGCTCATCTTTCCTTACGGGAATACCCAAACCGATCAACTGATTTCCTAGTACTCTAACTTCATCAGTCGTAATGTTTATTTCGCTAATGCACAGGACTTCTTGAGCAGAAAAAGACACTGCCTCAGATTTCGGTGAAACGGCATATCTCGATATGAACTCGACAATGTTGCCTGAAGGGTCCAAAAAATAAAAGGCATGTGCATCCGAAAAGCTAAAATAAACTTCGTCCTCATCATCTTCCCTAGTTAATTCCACTTTTGATTTTGCCCATTCTTTTGCAGCAAGAAATAAATTGGTCGGTATGTTCATCGCAAAATGATAATAAGGCTTTTCTTCGTGTAGATATTTTTTAATTTCAAGTACACTGTCCCCAACTTTAATTTCAAAGCCATCTTGAGTATCCGCGAGCAACTCAAATCCTAACTCATTAACATAGAAAGTACGCATATCATTCAATGCATGACTATATAAAGTGACCTTATTGATAATCAACATTTCCACCCCCAACCCATCTAACAGATATTGTAAAGCAATGTTGTGTTTGTGCAAACATTCTGTACTCTTCATTCACATAAAAATATATGTATTTCAAATGGATGGAATACACCATGTTTTCATGGATCCACCGTATCGGCCAGCCAACTAAAAAAGAGGCCACCAAATTGTGGCCCCAAAAGTCATCGCAAGCTCTCAGTTTACGATTTTATTTATCACAGGTTCATGCTTTAATTTTTAGTCCAAGCATCGCTGCAAAGCCTATCGCTTGGTCAGGGGAAACTTCACATCCATTTAAATCTTCCAGGGATACGGTTAGCCTTTGAAATTGAGAACTGCTAAGATCAATTCCTTTAAGCGGAGTCCGAGAAAAATTCACTTCGTTTAGTTGACATGTATCGAACATCACTTTCTTGAAATTACACTCATAATAATCGGCACTGTCCAAAGAGCAATGTTCGAACTTCACTTGCTTTAAAGCAGCATAACCAAAAGCACTTAAATTTAAGTTACAATTCTCAAATAGGACATTTCCTAAACTGGCATCGGAAAGATTAATGCCTAGTAATTTGGACTCTCTGAATTCAACCCGATGAATCGAGCCACCCATGAAATCGGCATTCGTCAAATCACAATGGTCAAAAATTACATCCGTCAGTTCAATATTCCTGAATGATACATCACTGAATGTCACATGTTTAAAGACAACCTGTGATAAAACGATTTGGTCCATCTTTTCTCTATCAATCGTGCAATTAGTTATGATACAAGAATCCAGATAAGGCTCATCTTTATAATAAATTTCCTGAAAATTTGCTTGAGTTAAGTCCTTGGGAATCTTTGGCTGTTCAATTTTGATTTTGCCTGACATATTATCACCATTTCACTTTATTCTTTTAAAAAACGATTGAAGGCATTAGGTCCGTAACTGAATATAGCAATTGGTCTACTAATTTCGACTTAACTATAAACCATATTTCAGGTAAGTTCAATTCTTTAGAATATCGCTGAAATGACTATTAATTTTGGTCATTTTGTGTCACCTATTTGCAAAAAAAAAAAATGTCTCGTATGTATCGGCAGCTTCGCTGTTTCATTTGCATGAAGTGACATCATATTTCAGTCTTGAATCCTTTTGACATCCAAAAATAATATAGAGCTGCACCCATTATGGATATCATCCCGCTTATGAGAAAGAAAACTTGAAAGATAGTTCCTCCTACCGTCGGGGTATTGGATACAAATACGCTTGAAAGCAGAAAAAGGGCACCCAATCCAGACAAAAATAGAGCCATACGTTTTATACTTCCTTTGAAAAGGATATAACCCGTAAGTATGATTAAGTACGAAGCTGCAAGGATCATAAATATTGGAAATGTCGGCTTGAATTTCGCGGCATACACAAAATAGTCCAAATCCGAAATATCTTGGGCATCCATCACTTGATCATCCGATGCTTGTGAAAAATATGTTGAATACTTCCATTCCCACGGATTATCAAGAATTTCGCTGCCTTCATACCAGGTACAAACTGAAAAAAGCAAAAAGAAAATTGCAGCGATTATCATTTGAAAAATATATTTAAAAGACATGCCATCACCTCCAATCGCCATTATACCAATAAATGGTTAAAAATTATATCATTCGTCCACTCGTGCTCCTTACCTGACTTTAAGCAACATGAAACAAACAATGGCTTTTGAATAATATAATGTAACCACTTTTAAGGAGCGTTTGAGATATGACCACTCATGGAGATGACCTCCTTATTTCAGGAGCATGGTTATTAGGAATTGGCACACTCGCTGGTGCAATCGGTCAAACCCGGCAAACTTTAACGGGTACTAACCTCGGAAAAGATCTGCTCTTAAAAGGGAATGTCATTGAAGCCGTTGGAAATTCGCTGCAAGCAATCGGTCGAACAAAAATGATAAATCCGGAAAATGAACTTTCGGAATCCTATTTCATTTTCGGTGCTTGGCTTGAGGCTGCAGGTAATACAGCAAATGCAGTTGGAATAGATATGCAGCTGAATGGCTCAGAAGATGAGGGCACCAGAACGGATGCGCTCGGCAGTGGAATCCAAGGCCTAGGTGCCGTTTTTGAAGCAATCGGGGCATCTTTGACGGAGGAGTCCCTTTCACGATCTCTTGAAATTAAAGGAAATGCCCTCATTGCGGCGGGCTCTTTTTTTGAATCTATTGGGAGTATTTTCATTTTAAATAAAAAAAAGCGAATGGGAGAGCAAATCCTTTTGCTTGGCAGCTGGGCCCAGGTTTTCGGTGCATTTATATTAATCGAAGCATTTTACCTTGGTCCAGAACCTGAACAACCCGAGAAAGGTAAAGATGAACATAACGGCCATTATAGCTATGCCAACTATTCCGTATGATCCATTAAGGGGCCGCGAGTTCGATTTTCGAAATATACAGCATAATGACCCTACCCAACGGCGATGGATGCTTGTCAGCATATAGGATGGTAACTCCACTGTTCCTTACCTTTCTGGTGATCTCATCAACCAGTTGCCGGGAAGTGGCGTGAAAAACTAGATGGTTAAGACCCACTCGCCCCCTATGATAGGGAATGTCAAGAAACCTTGTTTCCGTTTGTACAAAAACGATGTACATCTCACCCGCTTTCCCACTCCTGAAATCGCTCATAGCCCATCTCGTCCAAAACCAGCCCCCAAAATCAATGGTCCTCTTTTTAAACATGAAACATACAGCTCAATATGATGGATGAAACCTTTTGACAACTGTCATCCCCACATGTCCCGGCGTTCAAATTTTTTCAGTGCTCTTGGAGAAACGGGCATAATATTATGATGCGATAACCTTAGTCAAGGTTTACAGAACAAAAAAGGGCTGCTACATTACAGTCCTTTTCCCCCGCCCCTTTATCAAACCAATAAAGGTCTCTATACAACACTTATGCAGGTCCACTTATTTTAAGATTTCGTCATAAACCTCCCCACCGCCATTTATTTTGATAATTTTCAGGCGATTGGTATTTTTGACGAAAACGGTTTTATATTGTTTTTTACCGTTCAGTTCAATAAGGAATACTCGTTTATCATCGTTATCCGTTTCCTTATTGAAAGTATAGTCTTCGTTGCCGATTTGCTCGATGATTTGGTCATATTCGGGTAAAGAAGACCACTTCTCATGTTTAGGACTTGTTTGAGTTTCATCTGCTGTTTGCACAGATTTTTCCCCGTTTTCATCCGCTTTGTCATTATTGCAAGCAGTTAGCATTGTTGCTGCGGCAATCAACGCGATCATAGATTTATACATACTTCACATCATCTCCTATTCCTATATTCCCCCTCATTTTAACTAAAAACCAATTTAACTAAACAATTCAAATCCGAGTGGACAAAATGGATTAATTTTGATATTATAGTTACTCAGGGTAACAATTACTCTTGGTAACTATATATTATAAGGAGTGTTTCTAATAAAGACTTTCCAAAAATTCTTTCAAGAACTATTGCTGCTGTACCGGCCTTTTGAAAATAATTTAAATATACAGCTGAACCAGCATGATTTACACCGAGCGCAATGGTCCATATTGCATTACTTATCCAATTATGGTTCTGCAACTCTAGTAGAACTGGCCAATTACCAAAATGTTGAAAAACCCACGATTACGAGGACCATCACCCGTTTAGAAGAGCTTGGGTATGTCGAGCATGTCCCAAGCAAGGATAGACGCGAAAAAAGAATGCGGCTTACGGAGCTTGGATCAAAGATATACAGTGAAGTCCGCGTGACAATCGATCGATACGAACAGGACATCCTAAAAGGGATCACCGAAGAGGAACAACTCGCAGCCATCCGCATCATGGGCGAAATAAGAAATAACATCATAAAGTAAGGAGATAATAAAATGGAACAATCCAGACCTAAATTATGGACGAAGGACTTCATCATCGTTTCTTCCATTAATTTTTTCATAACTTTAATCTTTTATTTATTGATGGTGACACTTGCCATCTATGCTGTAAATGAATTGCATGCATCTACAAGTCAAGCAGGACTCATATCGGGTATATTCATAATAGGAACATTAATCGGACGTCTATTCATCGGCCGTTTCATTGATTCAATCGGCCGGAAGAAAACATTATTCATCGGTTTGATCTTTTTCACATTGACAACCATTCTATATTTTGTGGATCTAGGAATTGGCTTCCTGCTCGTTAACCGGCTGATTCATGGTATGGCGATGGGGATGGCTAGTACTGCGACAGGAACGATCGTCGCTCAGATCATCCCTACAACACGAAAAGGCGAGGGCATCGGCTATTACAGCATGAGCGCGACACTTGCGACAGCAATCGGCCCTTTCATCGGTCTTTATATGGCCCAACATACAAGCTTCAAAGTCATTTTCAGTTTCTGCCTGGCATTAGGGATTATCAGTCTGATTACAGCATTCTTCTTGTATGTACCAGCATTGAAAGTAACGGCAAAAGTATCTGAAAGTAAAGGATTCAAGCTTTCCAATTTTATTGAACCGAAGGCACTGCCCATTTCATTCATTACACTGTTATTGGCATTCTGTTATTCCAGCGTCCTTTCTTTCATCAGTTTCTATGCCATAGAAATCGACCTGGTCAATACTGCAAGCTTCTTTTTTGTCGTTTACGCAGTAGCCGTATTATTATCACGCCCTTTCTCAGGACCGCTAATGGACCGGAAAGGCGCGAACTTCATTATGTATCCAGCTTTCATGATTTTCGGTGTCGGGTTGCTCCTACTAAGTATATCAACCAATAGCTTCACTTTATTGGCAGCTGGTTTCCTCATCGGCCTTGGATTCGGTAACATGCAATCAAGCTCACAGGCTATTGCCGTGAAATTGACACCTCCTCACCGTATGGGAATGGCAACATCCACCTTCTTTATCATGCTTGATGCAGGACTTGGGTTTGGCCCTTATATTCTGGGATTCATCATTCCAGTAACAGGCTATAGCACACTTTATGTCATCCTTGGCGTTGTGGTCATCGCAACTTCCGTTCTTTACTACTTCTTGCACGGCAGGAAAGAACGGACTGCACGAGCAAAAATCGTTTCCATTTAACCGATAACGGAAAAAAGGATATCCTATTGGAGGATATCCTTTTTTCATGGCCTTTGTTCCACGAGTTCGATTCTTGGAATCTGTCCGAGATAAGCAGTCCGTGAAATTGCACATGGGAATTCGTCAGTTGTTGGTGATAATTCGACCTTCAGTGAGATATTTCGACCATTACTAAAAAAGAAGCCGCTCAAAAGTTTTTACTTTTGAGAAAGCTTCTAGTGATAGTGGTCCTTATTTGACTTCTATATTTTCTACATAAAAACCAAGATTTTTGGTCTTCTTTTGCTCTGCTGATTGGATGACTGTTTCCCCTTTATATAAAGTCTTTCCGGTCTTTAAATCGGCGATCAGCAATTGAGGCGGTTTAGTTTTATAATCCATTTCTTCTGGATATCTGTCATTACCTAGAAGTAAATACACACTTCCATTCTTAACGGTGGCGAAGTATTCTTCATTCTTATGAACAGCTAGGTCTAGCTCTAGATCCTTCGTTACCTTTTGACTGCTTAGATCAATCGTCTTAATGTGATAATTGTTGGATTGATTATCAACTACGTATAGATTTTTCCCATCCCCAAAGCCTTTTCTTATCTTGTCTAGGCTAAGCGATTCATTTTTTGGCCATTTAACATGTTCCATTTTTTCCGTTTCATAATTATAAGATAGCAGTTTGCTTTCATTTGGCCTTTCCTCATACGAACCATCCTCATGATTTACCCCTTTGATTACAGAAAATAAAATCATGTTGTTTGACTGGGTGGGAGCAACATCAACTGGCATCCCAACTTCGACTTGGTCATTGCCTTTATAAGTTTCGGAAAATAGAGTTTTATCGCTTATTACTTTCTTATTAGCTAAATCGATCGTATACAGATGAACCTCTTTCGTTTGCTTGTCATCGTTGGAATTCACATCATTAGTCGTTAATACCTGTAGCTTTGAATGGACCAATTGCACATCCACCACATTCGTATTCATTTTTCTCACTTGATCGGGAAGTTCCAAACTGAAAGAAGTTTCATCGTTGCCTTTCTTCTCCAATAAAGCGATATCAAACTCCGCTTCCATGTTTCCGTTCTTTGTGAAATCTTCATTCACCGAGGCGTAAGCTAGGAAATCACTGTCTTCATAAAAAGAATCGATGTAATCCTTCCCACGCATAAATGAACGATGTTCTTTCATTAATCTTCCCATTTGAGCATCTTGTCTTCCAGTTAAACTTTCAAAGTAAGACTTTTCGCTGTCATATGTTGTTTGATTGGATTCAATCGTTAATGATTCATAATAGGGATCGGCTTCATGTGAACCATGTATGATTACCGGATCAAGCTCTTTGCTACTACCTTCTAGCTTCTTGAACGTATACATTGGAAGTCCTGAAGCGGAGGAAGCTACTTTGACATAATAGGTCCCGATGCTTAAAATGACTACCAATCCAATTATGATGCTGCATAGATAACGTTTCACCTTGTTCACTCTCCTTAAAAGTTGTTGTTATACAGTAACGCGGTTTTTTAATAACCAAGAACCAAGCCAAATCGAAATTCCTGTCACGATGATTCCTAAAGCGATCAGTGTTCCAACAAGTTCACCAGGGTAAAAATAGAAAACATCACTTGCCATTGCGAAAACAGGAGTTAAAAACAACGCTGCAGCTATTCCGCAATACACCAAGCCCAAAATGATACCTTTTATACGGAAACTTCTTTCAAACATGATCGCTGTAAATAATATAGCCATGACCATTAGACCGATCCCATAGGAAAGCAAGAATTGCGTGAATGTAGTTGGAATAATTAAATTCAAGACAGGATTGAATTTGATTATTCCAGCAGACGACATTTCCATGTTCAAGAACGCTTCAGGCACCCTTGAATCAAAAAGGGCATTTTCCATTGGTAAAATGATAATCTGCCAAGCAATCAATCCTAACACCATCAAAAAGATGGCCGTGGCCTTGGAAAGGTAGATCGACAATCTGGATGTCGGTAACATCAATAGGCGATAAATGAACGTATTTTTTCCAAACCAATCACGATACCATATAAGGAAAATGTAAAAAATAAGAGCAACGGCACTGAGCGCGATCGGTCCTTGAAACAAAAGCGTATTGGCGATATGGGTAAAATCAATGCCTCCATAATTGGTAATATAAGCGGCCTCCGATAGTTTTTCTTCCGACATGATCTTCCTGGCATCATTAAGAAGACTGTTCGTTACAATGATCACTCCAGCAAATTGTGAAACCAAGGTGATCAACAATAAGCTAAGATAGATTTTACTGAAACGGTTGATTTCAAAGTTCACTAGTTTTAAATAACGCATCATGATTGATACACCTCTCTCATTACATCGACTACCGATTTCCCTTCCTCTTCACGCATTTCTTCTGTATTGAACTCTTTCAGCACTGTACCATTATCCAATAAAATGACCTTATCGATTAAATGTTCAATATCACCAATTTCATGGGTCGTGATGATGACGCCCCTGTCTTCAATAAGGTGACTTGCAAAGACATCGGCGATTTGCTCACGGCTAAACATATCGATGCCCGAAAACGGTTCGTCCATCAGTACATAATCCACGTCAAGGGACAGACCCAGCATTAAGTTAAGCTTAGCTGTATTCCCTTTTGACAATTCCGAAATGGGGGTCTCCTCTTTCAGCTTAAAGAATCCCATTAATTGATTGGCTCTTTCCGTGTTCCATGATGTATAGAAATCCTCCATGAACACCATTGCCTGTTTAACCGTCATTTGCGGAAGCATCGTTGGTGCGTCTGGAATGAAGGTGATTTTTTCATAGCTGTCCTTTGTCATTTTTTGATCATCAATCAGGATTTCGCCTTTATATGGCGTCAAGCCCATAATGGCTTTGAGTGTAGTCGTTTTACCGACACCATTTATCCCGATCAGACAAGTGACTTCCCCTTTATTGGCGGTAAAAGAAACACCGTCCAAGATTTTCTTCCGGCCGTAATTCTTAGAGATTTTTTTTACTTCGATCATTCTTCTTCCCCCTCCCTTATTTCTTCCGAATATTTCTCTTTAACCACACGAAGCAGTTCATCAACTGGCACATTAATAGGACGGATCGCATCGACAAACGAATCAACGGCAGCCAGAATAAGTTCCTGCCTCACAGCCTGTAAAACCGTTTCGTTCGTCGTAATTTGACTGGGAAAATTTCGTTCAGTATGAATCAAGCCCTGTTCCTCCATTTCTTTATACGCTTTTTGAGCAGTATTAGGATTTATGTTCAATGAAGCGGCCAGTTCTCTTCGAGAGGGAATTTCCTGTCCGGCCACGAATTTGCCAATGGCTATTTGTTCTTTAAAATGCCTAACGACTTGCAGATATACCGGTTCCCGGGTATTTACGTTCATAAAAAACCACCCCCTATTTATTAAAAAAAGTCTGATTGTCTTGCGTGTATGTACCAAGTGGTTCATACACCTTATGGATGTACTATACCCGTAATACACCTAAGCTGTCAATCCTGTATTTCAATAAAATGAAAAACTCGAATACGCGGTGCTAGTAGTTTACACAACCGTTAGTCATGCGGTGATTGGCATTAACTCGGCAAAAATAAGGTGCATTCAATGGGTCAGTATTATTACCCTTAACGGTTCCGAATTTTTCCGTGAAGAGTAAAACCTGTAAATTACTCAAATAATAATGGAGCATTTAAATGTATATAAAGGAGATGATTTTTATCAAAAACCGATTTTTAACATTAATGATCTTGTTTATGTCTTTTGCTTTGATCTTTTCTCCTCTAACCACTGAGGCAAAAGGAAAAGGGGCTCAACAAAGACAATGTATTAGTAAATCATCGGAACAGCTAAAACATTCTTTACAGAAACTTTGGATTGACCATACTATATGGACAAGAAGCTATATGGTAAGCGCCTTATCAGATTTGGATGACAAAGAAGAGGTACTGAATAGGTTATTAAAAAATCAGGATGATATAGGAAATGCAATCAAACCTTATTATGGCGATGCAGCTGGCAACAAACTAGCTGAACTGTTAAGGGAGCACATCGTTCTTGCAGGAAAAGTGGTGGATGCAGCAAAAAGCAGAAACCAGGAAAATCTGAAAAAATTTAATGCTGAATGGTATAGAAACGCTGATGATATTGCTCTTTTCCTTAGTAAAGCCAATCCGAATTGGAGCAATGATGAATTAAAGGAATTGCTATATACACATTTAAAATTGCTTACAGACCAAGTTGTATCCAGAATAAAAAAGGATACAGATGCGGAAATTTCTGCTTTTGATAAAGGTGAAGATCATATTATTAAATTGGCTGACACCCTAACAGAAGGGATTATCAAACAATTCCCAAATAAGTTTTAAAACTTAATAAAAAACAAATCCCGAATCTATCTCTTTCTTTCAAAGATAAAGTCGGGATTTTATTTGAGGGTGTACTTTTAACGGGGTAGATCCATACTTTTGCTAAACCCCGTTTAACTGTTTCATCTCCTAAACTTCGTAAGGGTGACTTAGATTCAACCTTAACCTAAAACTTTGGATTTCCACACTCACTTGGCATCATATCCACTTTATCAGCATCATGATCACCCTGCTTATTCATCGATTTCAGCCAGTGTTTTGCTCGTTCATCCATCTCTTTTATAAAATCATTTTTCCCGTTTACATATCCATTGATATCATTCGGGAATTGTGCAGCCAAGCGCTGTTTCAGCTGACTATATCTTTGTGCTTCATAGGAATGGGCCAACATATAGTCCCGAAAAGCGAGGTGTCTGGCTATTTCTTCATGTCCTTTTTGAAACATGTGAATATGGTGCGTCCTCTCATTCCCGCCTTTACTAAAAAATCTTCGTCCAGCGATCCCATTCTCTCCCCTGGCTTCATAACCTATCTGTTCCATTTTTTGATTAAACCCAACGACACGTTCTATACTACGAACGACTGCCAAAATATCTATTACAGGTTTGGCATGAATGGCAGGTATCGCCGTACTGCCAATATGGTATAGCCCTATCAATTCATCCCCAAATATATCCTGTAATTCTTTGCATTCACCTTGAAACAGAATCGACCACTCTTTCTTATGTGAAACGACCTCGACCTTTCTCATGAAAGCCTCCTTTTTCCAATGCAGGTTATATCTCATTGATCTGGAGCGTGCAAAAAATAATAAACGTTTCCTTTTTAAAAAAATCACATACCCATTACGTTCTTTATTCGCTTGTTCCAGAACAAATTGAATAAATGGAGCTTTCGATTCCGTATACCCACCACATCAGCTGGATGGATTTGAGATAATTCCCGTTTTATTGCTGATGTTGGTTCCGTACGTTAGGATGAGTTCTTAGATAATCCCTAAATGAAAGTTGATTTTTCCACTGTTCACTTCCGTATTTATAGAAATGCAAATGGTGTGTCCCCGCTCTCCATTGACCTTTTCTAAAAAAACGCCTTTCGGGAAATTCCTTATGTGCGACAAATACATACCCAATCGATTGCAAGGGTTCAATGAACATATCCACCTCATCTAAATGATGAACGCCAGCCATGATGTCCAAAATGGGTTTTGCCCCCAATCCTTCGACAGATGTACTTCCAATATGCTCAACAAAAAGGGGATAATTTTTTAATGCCTCCATTATCCTCGCTTTTTCCTGTTCGAACTCACTTACCCACTCGGGCTTATAATCTTCGATTTTGATTGGTTTTTCCATTTAATCACCCACTTCCATGAAGTTTCGGCAAACATCTTTTTTTCCATTTCGTTCGAATGACGATCTATCTTCTTATGTTCATAAAGGACATATATGTGGGGTCATTTCGGATTTCCTTCACTTCATATTTTCACTTTCTCAATTATGTATTCGTGGCTCATATTTTGTAATTAGTTTCTTTCATTTCTTTTGGAATAATCCCAAATTTAGCGATTAAAAGCATCGCAAGAAACCCAAAACAACAAAAACTCGTATTATCACTTGTGAAAAATGCATCTGGTATAATCATTAATACTAATAATAGATTCAAAATATAAGAAAAAAGAAAGCCCACATAGGATAGGCAAGATAGATAGTTCCCAATCAGTCTCCTCTTGTAATGAACATCATCAGATTTATTTCCTTTTATGATGCTAACGCATTGCCTAATTTCTCTAATAAGACCGTATGTGAAACCAATAATCAACAGAGCCACAATAAGATAATCAACTATTGCTTTCTCCACATTATTATCCTCCTTGGTAATAGGTATTTACTCACATTATATACGGATAACACATACCAAAGTTTCAAAATAAAGGGAATAACCCTAGAGATTCACCATCTCGTCGACAAAAAAAAAAGACCACCTAATAGGAGGTCCCTTCACTATTTAAAATCATAAAAAACCTTTGTTTTTCTTTTTTTTCATGAACCCGCGAATGATCATTCCGGCAATAATGAGGATCGCCACGAATGCGACTGGCTGGATATAGGGCTTGGCCATCTCGTTAATCTGGTCCCAATTGCTTCCTAACTTCATCCCGAGGAATACAAAAAGCACAGACCACGGAAGTACAGCTAGCAGCGTATAATTCGTGAACTTCATTAATGGCATTTTGGAAATCCCTGCTGGAATGGAAATAGCATGTCTGACAACCGGAATGAACCTAGCCGTAAAAATGACGCTTGGTCCATATTTAGTAAACCAAGTTTCCGATAGTTCAATATGTTTTTTGTGAATGAATATATACTTTCCATATTTTTCTAAAAATGGTCTTCCACCATAATATCCGATTAAATAAACAAATATCTGAGCGATGGTTCCGCCAATTGTTCCAGCAATAACCGCGCCAACAAAGCCAATTTTTCCTTGGGAAACTAAAAAGCCCCCATAGGATAATACAATTTCACTTGGAATAATTTCAATCATAAGTCCAAGTGTAATTCCTAGGTACCCATAATCCATGAGTGTAAGTAAAATAGATTGGATAAAGTCGTTTATCATTCAACTTCTCTCTTTCGTTTTCTTTCTTTTCTCTTATATGAATCTCGAATGTTATTATTAAAAATGGGGCCGCTTGACGGCAGGAAAAATAGAATGTCCCCTAGCTATAAATAACTTTTGACTGATTTGTGAAATATGATGGCTTATCGGCTTGTTTCAGATTAAGAATCATTTTCATAATTTCAACCATTCCCTCAGGGTTTTCCAATTCCAGTTCCTTTTGATAGGTTTCGATCGATTTATCCCACTGATCCATTTTTTCATGGTCCTTTAAAATAGTAAGCATTTGTTTTTCAAATGAAGATTTAGGATTGATTTCAAATACAAGTTTATTGTCTTTTAAATACTGTAGATTAATTTCCTCCTGTCCTGGCAGCATCGAATGGACGAAAATCGGAAGCCTTTTTCGAAGTGCTTCACTAATGGTGACACCACCTGGTTTCGTGATGATTACATCCACTTCATCATAAATTTTGTTCATTTCAATTCTTGATGAGATATAAGGCAATGGTTTAATATGAGCTAAACCCCATGTATTAATCTCATCATGTAGCTTTTTGTTGTTACCACAAAGTACAAAATAATCAAAAGCGGTTGATTTTTTTAATTCACCAGCTAAATTCAAAATCCCGCCCAAACCACTATTTCCTCCTGAGATTAAAACTTTGGGGCGATCTGTGTTGTTAAATACACGTGCCCTTTTAGTGATTTCCTCATGCACAGGAATACCTGTTACCATCATACTATGTTTCGATATTTGATTCTTGCTTAATAGCTTTTCTTTCAATTCCTGACTTGGAAGAAAGTGAAAATCAATCCCATTGCTTCCCCATACATTATTAATAAAGAAATCCGTATACACGTTTATAATCGGGGTGCTGCACTTCCCTTTTATCTTTAACTGGCTTAAAAGATAGGAAGGGAATCCGTGTGTACACACAATTAAATCTGGCCTTTCCTCCGCTATCAATTGTTCCATTTTTTTCAAAAATATATGTTGATACCATTTAAATGAACGTTCCTTCTGCGAGTTAACGTAAAAAAGGTTTTTGTAGGCGAGATTATAGCTTTCTGGTGCATAACGGATCCATTTCAAATAACCGGTTGTTATCATTTTTTCTAAAGAATTATTCGTATAACTTAACAAATCTACTTTTTTCAAAATAACTCCGTCTGTATGCTTTTTAAACATATCCATTAAGGCCTCTGCAACTTGATGATGTCCCGACTGCATGCGGAAGAGAGGTAAAAACAAAACCTTCTTCATATATGTCATC
Source organism: Peribacillus sp. NPDC060253 (assembly GCF_042727425.1). NCBI lineage: Bacteria > Bacillati > Bacillota > Bacilli > Caryophanales > Bacillaceae > Peribacillus > Peribacillus sp. NPDC060253. The sequence continues at coordinate 23,105 of NZ_JBHXAS010000032.1, read as the reverse complement.
CCCTATTGAAATCATTCTTTTTAATGTAATGATTACGGACTTGGAAAAAAGACGTTTTGCATGTTCAAGAGTTTTTTTCCCTTTACAATATAACACTTTTTTTGTTAATAACTTTCATTTTAATCAATTTTTAATGATACGTTCACCTTATCACAAGCCCCCGTTCCCTAAACTTAGGCAGCCCGCTTGAATAGTCTTCTATCCATTCTTTTTTTTGCTCTTCATGTAATTGATAAAAGCATATATCAAAAAAAAGACGATGAATACGACACCTAAAAGTGGAACATATTCTGGATTTATATGAAAGGCGTTGCCCATATAATACCCTGCCACTATAAAAGGGACAGTCCAGAGAAACGTGCCTAGCAGGGAAAAGAGAATGAATTTAAAGAGGGGAATATTATTGATTCCTGCAAAATACGGACTAATCTGCCTTATTCCTGGTAGATAAAACCCAAACACGATTGTTTTTTGGACATTATTCATATACTTTTCCTGTACTTTCTCCCATCGTTCATTGGTAATGCCCACGTATTTCCCAAATTTCTTTATAAATGGATATCCAACATATTTCCCACATACATAAGCGATAAGCATCCCTAAAAAGGCTCCAAGAAATGCACTCAGGGTTGCTAAACCAAAAGAGAGCTTATTTTGTCCAATTAAGACTCCGATTAAAAATAGAAGAGATTCCTCTGGAGCGGGAATGCCCACAATGCCCATGAACAAAAAAAGAAAAATGATAAGATAGCCATATAAGTCAATAAAATGTAAAATACTATCTATGTTCATAAAATCCCCTCGAATCAGTTATAAGTCTTTTAATGTAATAAATTTTGTTCCCTTTTTAATTGTTTCCTCTAAGTAAATTTCCAAAACTTCAATCATATAGTGAGGTGCTTCTTTATCCGCACCCAAGGTTTCCCCGCAGTCATGGAGCAAGATAATGGAACTTTCCGTTGACGTTGTTCGCAATTGATTTAGCAGGTCATTCTTGCATGTTTCCACCTTCCAATCTCCAAAAATGGCCGACCACATGACCACTCTATATTTTTTACTGATCATGGGTGTAAATAGATTAAAATGGCCCCACGGCGGTCTGTAAAAGGTGACTTTTTCATGCGTACAATCCGTAATGGCCTTTTCAGTCATATTTAACTGTTTCCTTAAACGAAAGGGCGAAAGGATCCAGCTTGAAACATGATCAAAGTGATGAATCCCAATTGTATGTCCCTCATCATGCATTCGTTTAATGATATCAGGGTTATTTCTCACTTTACTGCCCACAACAAAAAACGAACCCTTTATCTCGTACTTTTTTAAAAGATCAAGTAATCGTGTCGTATATTCAGGATTGGGACCATCATCAAAAGTTAGGGCTATCCCATTATTTCTCTTGTTTTTTTGGGTTATGCCCGATCCGCTTACACGAATAATTACGGTAGGGACAATCGTATAAACTAGAAAAAACAATAATATGATACCCAAGCTAATCATCCATATTTGTGTCACTCACAGAACACCTCAATCTTGTATTTTACGGCAAATTTTCATGCACAAGAAACGGATTACCTTTTGGGTAAGAATAATGCCACTTCCGTTCCAATTCCTTCTTCACTAACCACTTTAATTTCTCCATTATGTTGCTTCATTATATTATTTGCTATCGATAAACCTAGCCCTGATCCACCTGTCTCACGGCTTCTAGCCTTATCCACACGATAAAAACGCTCAAAGATATTTTCTATGTCACGCTCAGGTATTCCAATACCATAGTCTTTTACCCGAATGACGGTAGAGTATAGCTGAACCTTTACATACACATCAATTTTGTCTGTACTATATTTGATTGCATTATCTAAAAGAATGATGATCACCTGTTTTATCTTCAATTCATCTGCTATAACCGTAATGGAATCTTCTTCGTAATGAAAGTTTATTTCTCGCCCATAAACCTCTTTGAATTGTTTAAATACGTTCTCACATAACGTTATTACATTCACTGATTTATAATCTAAGGTAATTTCCAATTCCGTATCGGCTAATTCCAGCAGCCTTTCCGTCATTTTCTGTATTCGGGTTGCCTCTGAATGAATGACATTTATCACATCAAGTGCTTTTTCTTCACTTTTTATGCGGCGTCTTCTCAAGAGATCGGCATAACTTTTTATAATCGTTAGCGGTGTCTTTATTTCATGAGAAGCATCTGAAATGAATTGCTTCTGTTTATCCAAATTCACATCCAATCTGCCCATCATCCGATTGAAAGTAACCGCCATTTTTTGCAGTTCATCTTTTGTTTCATGTTGAATGATGATTTTTTTGGGTATACCGCTTTGTTCAATATCCTCCATCGTATTTATCATATTGGAAATAGGTCTCATAATTACACTTGATAACCACCTGCCGCCTAGCAGCGATAACCCTGCCCCTAATAGGGTACAAAATGTCAGAATGGAAAGTAATACATCCTTCCCTAATTCCAGTCCTAGTAATCTATCTCCAATTTCTAAAGTTCCAACAACTTTACCTTTAGATAGGATGGGAACCCTAACGATTAATATTTGTTCTTCTTTGCTAGCTTGTCTAATTGTGCTTCTATGGGCTTCTTGTTCGCTAGAAAATTCTCCTTTAAATTTAGTAAGCAAATAATGGTCGCTGGACACTTCACTTCTAATTTGCGAGTCAGGTTGTATAATTCTTATAAATGAATGATTCGTTAAATATGTGGTTAATTTTTTTTCCATTTCTTGAGGCGCATCATCCATTTTTATTTCGGCAATGACATTTTGGGCTTTGTGCACCAATACATCCTCTTCCATATTTACAGTAATTTTCATGAAAGAAATAAATACAACAGCATTGACTGCAACCAACACACAGAGTATCCAAGCTGTCGTAATCAGGTTAATTTTTGTTGTAATTTTCATTACTTATTTCTCCCTTACTGTATAGCCAATTCCTCTAACCGTTTGAATAATGATCGGATCAGAAAAACCTTCTTCCGTTTTCTTTCTTAAATGACGGATATACACATCAATTACATTGGTCTCCCCTTCATACTCATAACCCCATACATTCATCAGGATATTTTCTCGCGTCACGATTTTGTTTTTATTGGAAAGTAAATAAACGAGTAAATCAAATTCCTTTGGGGTTAACGCTATGGAAGAATCCCCCCTCTTAACCTCTCTCGTATCGAGATTAATGAATAAATCTTTTATTGATAAGATTGTTTCCTCTTCTCTTGTAGCATTGGCAGTTATTGAATTCTGACGTATGGATGAACGTATTCTTGCCAATAATTCCTCGATTTCAAAAGGCTTCGTTATATAGTCATTGGCTCCTTGATCCAGCCCTGCCACCTTATCCATTGTAATATTACGAGCTGTTAATAGGATGATTGGCAGTAATGTGTTCTCATTTCGTATCCTTCTTAAAACCTCAATGCCATTCAGCTCAGGTAGCATAACATCCAAAAGTACTAAATCTAATTCTTCGTGCAATGCGGCTTCCAGCCCCGCCTTGCCGGTATGGGCAACAAGCACTTCATACCCCTCAAATTCGAGTTCTATTTTTAATATCGTTGCTATCTGGATTTCATCTTCTACAACCAAAATACGCTGTTTCATTTAAAACCCTCCTACTTGAGTGGAATATGCATCCATATCCATATGTATTTATCGAATTTGAATATTAGCTCCATACTTTACACGAACCTAAATATTCCGTTTAAAATTTCAATTCCCTCTATATTTATCCAAAGTCCTGCATTTTAATCGTTTCCACTAATTCTTGAAATGCTCTTTCTTCAATTTAGCATTATTTTGCTTTTTATTTCGCTTTTTAATTAATTTTTAATCCTTTTTTCAAATTGCGTTAAGATTGACTTGAATAAGTGTCTTTATAAAACATTAGAAGATAAGGAGAATTCATAAATTTGGAGGATTCCCCTCATTCACCCATGCTGAGCGACAAAAATAAAGGCCACCAAATTGGTGGCCTTTATTTTATGGAAAGAAATCTATCTTTAGGTAGAAGCTGATCGTTTAACAAAACTGCGGGATTAGTCCAAATCTCCAAATCCATATTTTTCAAAAATCTTGGCAGAATCTTCGCTTTGAAGATAGTCGTAAAATAGCTTCGCTTCTTTAGGGTGAGAACTTTCTTTAATGATGCCTGCCGGATAAATGATGGGATCGTGTATATCTTCCTTGGCTGTTGCAACGATATCAACTTTTGATGAGTTCATCGCATCCGTTTTATAAACGAGCCCTGCTTCCACGTTTCCCGTTTCTACATATGTAAGCACTTGCCGGACATCCTTGGCATATATCACTCTATCCTCAACCTCTTTCCAGAGATTCAAGTTTTCCAATGTTTGTTTCGCATACTGCCCTGCTGGTACAGACTCTGGCGTACCGATCGAAATCTTATCAGCCTTTGTGAGGTCTTCCATCGAACCCATTTCCTTATCTGAATCTTTTGGCACCACCAGCACCAGTTCATTACCGACTAAATCGATCCCGTTTTTCTCTTCAATAAGATCTTCATCCACTAATTTATCAAATGTATCTTCTGCAGCTGAGAAAAACAGGTCAACAGGTGCACCTTGGGATATTTGCTGCTGAAGAGCTCCCGAAGCGCCAAAGTTATATTGAACTTTCACATTTGCGTTTTCCTTTTCAAAATCCGCTTTTATATCATTTAAAGCATCTTGTAAACTTGCAGCTGCGGAAACCGTCAATTCCACTTTCTCGCCGTCTTGCTGCGCCTTCTTTTCCGTATTTTCCCCTTCATCTTTTGAACACCCAGTCCCCACAATCACAAGCAGCATAATCGAGAAAATCATTAGATATATTTTTTTCATTGTCACTTTTCCTTCCTATCTTGTTATAAATAATTACATCTAATTATAACTAGTTATAATTAGATATAACAGTATAAAACAAAAATTCAGGGTTTACATCAATCCCCTTTCCCTGTGAATTTACTTTCTAAAGGGCACTAAGATACAATAAGGGCGGAGGGATGCACATGTCGCAGGAGCTATCCTATACAATCGAAGAAGTTGCACAGCTTTTAAAAGTATCTAAATTGACGATATATGACCTTGTTAAAAAAGGGGAACTGCCTGTATTCCGAGTGGGCAGGCAAATGAGAATGGATGCAAAGGACCTGGAGAAATATATCACTGACGGGAAATCCCATGCATCCCAGGTCCCTGTTGCCGAGCCTCATCAGAACGAAGTGAAGGAAACACAAACTCTTGTCATCAGCGGTCAGGACATGGTGCTGGATATACTTGGGCAGTATATCACGAAGGATTCCGGCCATAAAACACTACGGTCCAATATAGGAAGTTTGAGCGGACTTATATCCATGTACAATGGTGATTCGGACATCGTGAGTTTACACATGTTTGACGGAGATACAGGTGAATATAATCTTCCATATATAAAAAAGATCTTGGTCGGCTACCCCTATATTTTACTTAATCTCGTTTCAAGAAAAGCGGGTTTATATGTTAAAAAGGGTAACCCTTTCAATCTCACCAGCTGGATTGATTTAAACAAGGACCTGACCATCATCAATAGGGAAAGAGGTTCTGGTGCAAGAATCCTTCTTGATGAGCAGCTAAGGATCCACAAAATTCCATCCAAAAACCTTAAAGGGTATGAAAACGAAGAAACCAACCATTTAAGTGTGGCATCAGCTGTTTCGTCAGGGGGTGCGGATGTAGGAGTTGGAATTGAAAAAGCGGCAAAAATGGTCGGAGTCGATTTCATTCCATTAATTACGGAACGCTACGACCTTGTTCTATTAAAAACGCCGAAAAACGAGCACATCATAAACATCGTCAAAAGTATCCTATCCTCGGAACCATTTCGAGCGGAAATCGATGCTTTAGGTGATTACGATGTTTCCCGGACAGGCTCTATCATTCACGAGACATTTTAAAACAGGAAGGCTACTGGATCAGCAGCCTTCCTGTTCTCTTTTGCCATGTTTTCTTACTGCTCTAAAGAGCACACTCTTCGATTTCAAACCCTAAATCTTTGATGATTCCCCAATCCTCCGTTGGTTCTTGGCCAGCTGTCGTTAAATAATCGCCGACGAAGATCGAATTGGCTGCATAAAGTGCCATGGGCTGCACGGAACGGAGGTTGACCTCACGACCGCCGGCCAGACGAATTTCTTTACTCGGATTAACGAATCTCATCATTGAAATCAATTTCAAGCATTTAGTAGGTGTAAGCTCGGAAGTTCCCTCAAGTGGCGTTCCGTCAATTGCATTGAGAAAATTACAAGGAATGGAATCCGCATCAAGGCTGCGTAAGGATAGAGCGATTTCCACCGTTTCCGCCTCAGATTCCCCCATACCGAAAATGGCACCGGAACATGGAGACATTCCAGCATCTTTCACAGCTTCGACTGTATCTACCCGGTCCTCATATGTATGTGTCGATGTAATATTGCTGTAGTTTTCCTGTGATGTATTCAAGTTGTGGTTGTAGCGGTGAACCCCAGCTTCCGCTAGTTTGCCGGCATGTTCTTCATTCAGGAAGCCTAGACAGCAACAGATTTTAAGGTCCGTTGTTTCGCGGATTTCTTTGACGGCTTCAATGACATGATCAATTTCCCTGTTGGTTGGACGCCGGCCGGAAGCAACGATGCAATACGTACCCGCTTTACGACGAATTGATTCTTGTGCTCCCTCGACAATCTTTTCTTTAGTCAGCCATGCATATTTATCGATTGGGGCTTCCGATACGATGGACTGCGAGCAATAACCGCAATCTTCGGGACATAACCCTGACTTCGTATTGATGATCATATTCAATTTGACCTTTTTTCCATAATGATGTTTACGTATGAGGTATGCTGCATTCAAAATTTCCAAAACTTCTTCATCTGGGGCTTGCACGATGGATAATGCCTCATCCGCTGTCACTTTATACCCTTTGATTACGTTTTCCGCTAACCTCTTCCAATCCCTTGTTAATGTTTCCAAATCCCATTCCTCTTTTCTTTTAGTGTTGTATATGCCTTCCGATAACTGTTGCCGCGACGAATCCCCTATTAACTGAATCCATTGGAACGGATTGTTTTCAACACATCTATCACCTGATTGATGTGTTGTTCATGATGTGTCGCCATTAAAGTGAGCCGAATTCGAGAAGCTCCATTCTTTACTGTTGGAGGACGAATCGCTGATGCGTAAATTCCGTACTTATGTAATTATTTGGAAAGGAAAATGTCCCGTTCCGGTTCACCGCAGATAATGGAGATTCTCCCCCAGATACTGTGTAGCCAAGAGCGGACAATTCGTTAAAAAGACGTCGGCTCATGTTTTGAAGATGCGTTCTGCGTTCGGGTTCAGTTAGAATGATATCGACTGCAGCCTCGCATGTGCATCATCCACCATGATGAGGGCCCCGTACCGTTTGTGTAAACATCCGCCCCATCCTCGCTTGAAGCTTTCTGCAGAATAAGATAATGTTTCAGCAGTAAGCTCATCATTCAAAAATAGATTTCCCGTCATAAGCGAACCTCCAAACGCTTTAATATGTTAACCAATTCATTTTATAGTTAACATATGGATGAATAATACCATACAAACAAAATATTATTCAATGTTAATTTTCAATATTTTCCTAGTCTGTCCTTTTGATCATCAGGAAGATTGCACTTTATATGTTAACTAAACTACAAATTAGTTGACATATAAAATATGAATCAGGCAAACTAATAGTGGGCATCTTGTCTACAACTTCAAAAAAGGAGGTTAGAAACTTGAAAGCAAGAACGATTTCTTATGTGGCCCTTTTTACCGCATTAACCGCAATTGGTGCCTTTATTAAAATACCGATTCCATACATACCATTCACGCTGCAAATTCTGGCAGTCTATTTAGCCGGCGCATTGTTGGGGCCACGTCTTGGTTTGCTCAGTCAGTTATGCTACGTCTTGATTGGACTCATCGGAGTTCCGGTGTTTGCTGAGGGCGGTGGGTTAGGCTATATATTCAAACCAACTTTCGGCTATTTACTAGGATATATACTGGGGGCCTATGTAAACGGGAGACTGATCAACCGGTATAATCTCTCCACGATTCGTTCCATTTTCTTTGCTAATCTTGCCACATTGCTCACTGTTTACTTAATCGGCTGCATCTGGCTGTACGGCGCAATGAAGTGGATTGTGGAAACGCCGCTTTCAATCAACCAAACGATTCTTTACGGCTTCTTATTACCTACACCAGGTGATTTGCTGCTGTGCATTCTATGTGCTGTCATCATTCAACAAGTACGTCCACGCATTGCAAGATATATAAACATAAAGGAGCTGAATCATCCATGGGCCAAGCCTACTTTATAACCGGAACTGGCACGGATATCGGAAAAACGATTGTCACGAGTGCACTTTATCTGTCACTTCAAGCATTAGGAAAAAGCGTTACGATTTTCAAGCCGTTTCAAACTGGAATCATCGAGGAATCGAAAACATACCCGGACATTTCTTGGTTCGAGCAGGAACTAGGTGTAAAGGGATCAGGGTTTTACATGCTTGAACCTGAAACCTCTCCACATTTGGCGATTAAATTAACTGGTAGTCAGATCGATGTAAAGAAAGTCGTGGAAAGAGTCCATGAGCTTGAGGAAATGTATGACATCGTATTAGTCGAGGGTGCAGGTGGATTGGCTGTCCCGCTCATTGAACGATCGGACAGTTTTTATATGACGAAGGATTTCATTAGGGATTGCAGCATGCCTGTCGTATTCGTATCCACATGTGGTTTAGGCGCGATCCATCATGTCGTGACGACACACTCCTATGCCCAAATTCATGATATATACGTTAAAGCGATTGTATATAACCATTATATTCCAGATGATCGGATTCAAAATGATAATATCGCAACCATAGAAAAGCTGACAGGTCTCACTGGTCTCGCCTGCATTCCAACACTTGCCGATGTTAGAAAAGACTTAAGGAGCCTTACCCTTGATTTACTTCGTGATCAAGATTATACCCAACAACTGAAAGAGGTGTTCCAAGCATGAATGGACAGGAATTAGAACAATGGGATAAGGAATATGTATGGCACCCATTCACACAAATGAAAACGTATCGGGAAAGTAAACCGTTAATCATCGAGCGCGGCGAAGGCAGCTACCTGATTGATGTGGATGGCAAACGATATTTGGACGGCTATGCTTCATTATGGGTGAATGTGCACGGACATAATGAGCCGGAATTAAACGGCGCTCTTATTGAACAAATGAACAAAGTCGCGCACTCGACCCTGCTGGGATCTGCAAATGTACCATCGATCTTACTGGCAAAAAAACTGGCTGAGATCACACCTGGTCATTTATCGAAGGTCTTCTACTCTGACACGGGGTCTGCAGCTGTGGAAATCGCCCTTAAAGTCGCTTATCAATATTGGCAGAATATCGATCCCGTCAAACATCAGCATAAAAACAAATTCGTCTCCCTGGACGAAGCATATCACGGTGATACGGTTGGAGCCGTGAGTGTGGGCGGAATGGATCTATTCCATAGAATCTTTAAGCCCCTATTATTCGAACGGATTTCCGCCCCTTCACCATATGTGTATCACATGACAGAATACGGAGATCAAGAAGCAGTGAAAAACCATTGTTTGAAGGAACTGGAGAAGTTACTGCAAGAACAATCAGAGGAAATTGCAGGAATGATCATCGAACCAATCGTTCAAGGTGCCGCAGGCATCATAACCCATCCACCAGGCTTTTTAAAAGAGGTCGAACAATTATGCAGGAAGTACGATATCCTTTTAATTTGTGACGAGGTGGCCGTAGGATTCGGTCGCACCGGTACGATGTTTGCCTGCGAACATGAAGATGTCGTCCCTGATATCATGTGCATGGGCAAAGGGATCACTGGCGGCTATATGCCTCTTGCAGCAACCATCATGAACGAGCAGATCTTTCAGTCCTTTTTAGGAGAACTCGAAGAACATAAAACCTTTTATCACGGCCACACCTATACAGGAAATCAGCTAGCTTGTGCACTCGCCCTGAAGAATATCGAGCTAATGGAAAGCCGCAATCTCATTGAAGACATCCAGAAAAAATCAAAATATCTATCCGAAAAACTGCAAGCGCTATACGAACTTCCGATAGTCGGCGATATCCGCCAGCGCGGCTTCATGATTGGAGTGGAAATCGTGAAAGACCGCCAAACAAAAGAAACGTTCACGCTCCAGGAAAACGTCGTTTCCGGAATCATCCAAACCGCACGGGAAAATGGCCTGATCATTCGGGAGCTTGGTCCAGTCATCACGATGATGCCGATTCTTTCCATGTCAGAAAAGGAACTGAAGATCATGGTCGAAACCGTCTACCGGTCCATACAAGAAGTCTCCATTCATAAAGGATTGATTCCAGCAGCAAAATGACCCAAAAAGAACCGGATGAGTGTTTCATTCCGGTTCTTTTTCGATTGAATCTTTTGTTTTCGTGAAATAAGCAGCCATTAAAAGAAAGAACACGGATAAGGTCCACAAGGATTTCCTCATTGAAAAAAGCTGAACCCCCAGTTCACACCATTATAAATCTGGTAAGCTGCCAAAACATCCTATATCAAATCCAACCTCTTCGCAAAACGTCCCAAAACCTCTTTACTATAATCCTTCTTACCTGAAAACCCAGTAAAAAAATTATTATGCCACAAGACTCAAAGGAATTTATGGCCGCTTGCTCATTTTAGATTAAAATGTGTGAATATAAAGCATCAATAACCTCCTTTTTTGTAATCTTGTTAATCACTTTAATAACATCACAGAAATTCATTCCTCTTGTAGAATAATGAAGAATGGAGTTCGCTAATTTTGTTGGATTATCATATACGTCGATAATCATTCCGATAATCCTTCGTTTAGAAATCAAAAATTCATAATCATCGATACTTCGCGCTTGTATCTTATTTTTTGCAAATCTAATTTCTTCCATAAGTACACATGGTTTGCTTGTAATGGCACTTAAAAAGGCGAAAGAATAACTATTGGATATTTCGTATTTTACATCGATGTCTCTATCAACAAGAGAGTGACTATAGATTTTTTGCTGAAAGTCGGAGGTTCTGCCAAATAGTATTTCTAATCCTATTCTTATCATAAATTCATTTTGGATATCCGTATCAGATGAGGTCACACTTTCATTGGCAATCGTACTTCCCAATAATAAGACCGATTGATTAGTATTAATCGGTTCGATCTTTAAACTCTCTCTTTTGACAGGTAATAAAGGCAAGTATCTATTTTTTTCTTTCAAAGTAGAACCCGTAACCTCATCTCCTATAATTGAATAGATTTCTTCAGGGATTATATCTCCAATTATAATCAATTTCATATTTTCAATAGAATAGAATTTCTGAAAACACCTCTCCATGATGTTGGCATCCATTGAATCTATACTCGCGAAATTCCCTACGATTGGTTGTGCTCCCCCGCTTTCATCCCCGTATAAGTCTGATAATAAATTAGTGAAGCATTTGGCTTTCTTATTACTTTGTGAATGTAAAATTTCTTGCTTAATGATTTTTTTTTCTTTTTCCACTATGTCATTAGTTATAGAGATGGATTGAACAAGTTTTAAAATCATTTGAATATTTAACTCAAGCTGTTCCGTACAAGATATTACAAATGAGGTATATTCATAATTCGTACTAGCATTTATAGAAGATCCCATTTCCCCAAATCTATGTAAGGCATCGAATTGATTGTTTTGTATAATTAGATGCTCTAAAAAATGAGCCGTTCCATAAGGGATTTTTCCATTACATTCTTTTTCATGATAAATGGAATGGCTATCCATCCCTCCAAAGTCGATGGATAGGAGAATATAATTTTCGTGAAAACCAGTTTTATTTACTAAATAAGTATCTAACCCGTTTATTTTCTTTTTTTCTATAAAACTACCAGTAAACATGCGGTCTCCTTATCTCTCCCCCAAAGTGTAAATGGAATAACCTTGTAAAACTTGAGCGACATCTTGTATATCCTGAGGTTTTATACGATCCATGTAATCTATCATTTCATCCATGGACCTAACTTGACCGCTAACGATCCCATTTTGATGAAAATCAATTAGGCTAATTGGGGAATCTTGAGATAGTTTATAACTATTTATCAACGTTTTTATAGTGGCCTCTAGTTCTTTTTTTGTAAATGCCCCTTCTTTTATCGACTTGATTTCATCAAATATTTTTCTAAGCACCATTCCTTCAGAAGCGGGATCAATAGCTGTTTGTATGAATAGAAGACCATTTATCGCATCCAGTATGCTTATAATTGAATAAGCGGCATTGAGATCATTTCTTACATTCATAAATAACCTTGAGTGTGCGGACCCACCTAAAAGCCGATTAAACACCACTAATGCGGGGTAATCTTTGTTTTTAAACGTGATTCCCCCTGTACTTAAACATGTCGTCATTATCGAATGCTTAAACTGATATTTTTCGGAATTATATGTTTTTATATTGCTTTGCACGGGGCATGGAGGAATAATTGTTTGGCCTGTGGCATCAGTTTCTATCTGGAAATAGCCACATAATTGTTCCAAAACATTTTCTTCATTAAAGTCTCCAATTACATACATATGTATGGAGGATGTTTGAAGTATCTTTTGATAGAGAGAGGCCAAATTTGTCTCATTCCACTCTTCTATTTCATGGATGGATCCTATCTGGTCAATATACAAGTTTTGTGGTTTGCTTTGTAGATATAGAAGGCTCTTTTTATAAGAATAATTATACGCATTAAAAATCTCATTATGGATTCTTGATACATGAAGCTTTTTTTCAATTTCAACTGATTTCTTTGTTATTAATGGTTTGGTTAATAAATCATGCAAAATATTTAATATTTCCGGATTGATTATTTTGTGATTTTGGTTGTAAAACTTAAGTGACAAACACAAAACCTGTTTATTGCCTTTTTTATCAATGGAAACTCCTATTTTTGCTCCGTACTCTACATCAAGTTTTGACTGGATTATAAGATTGTTTCTAAATTGTTCACTTCCATGCAGTAAAATATATGGTAGTAATGCAGCACCAGTAGCCACTTTCTCATCAAGGTCCAAATACATTCTGACAGCGATTGTAGTTTGAAAATACTTTTTCGAAGGCAAAAGGTGGAAGTTGATATTTCTAAAGTTTTTCGTTAAAAATTCACTTCTCATGTTACCTCCAAGCTTTTGTTCTTTTTATTGATATAAAAGGATCTTATGAAGCTATAGGTTAAAATTAAGCTTATAACTACAAAGGGTAAAGAAGCAGCTATCAGCAATTTTTCAACACTTATGAAATAAGATAAATAAGGTAAAAGTCCAGTCAACATTATAAATAAAATTCCATCTAATGCATCCGCAATGGAAATTACCTTCCCTCTAATGTGATTTGGCGTAGTTTGAAGTTCAACATTTAATAAATTGGATGGAAGAAACATGGCTATCCATAAAAATAAATATAATATGGGACCTAATATAAAGGGTGACAGAGCAATACCAATACTACTAAACGATAAAATGACCAAAGGTAATACATATCCATATTTAGTTATTTTCAAAGACAAATATTTTTCTCTCCAAGGAACCGTTAAATAATTCCCTATCAACATACCTAGAGCTGCAATAAATCGATAAACACCATAATATTTCTCACCGTCCTGAATGGTGGAGTTTAGCAAGGGAACTAACAAAACATCTGTGATGCTTAGACATCCCCAAATCAAAAATGATCCGAAAATCAGGTTTTTTAGAACCATGTGATTTTTTATATATTTGACACTGGTTATTAATCCACTTTCTTTGGAGCTTGTGCTTTCCTGGCTACCTTCCAAACTAGAAGAATCATTATCCAGATTTGCAGTGGGAAGCTTAGTCCAAGTTATTATTCCAGCAATAAAAAATGTAATTGCATTAAAAATCAGCAAACCGGTTACAGTGTCATTTAATAATCCGAAAGCGGCAATCGCTGAACCGATTACTCTAGCTATACTTGTTAAAATCCCCATTAGCCCGTTAGCTAAGCCTAACTGATCTTTATTCACAAGAGATGGGATACTTGAGGAAAGGGCAGGATGATAAGGTAGCTCGATAATGCCAATTAGCAATGTGATAATAAGAATGGTGGTTGTACTGTGAGAATTAAATGCCATTACACATGTTAAAAGTGCTAACAATATATTTATTATTGTTAAGGTAAACCGTCTAGAATATTTATCAACTATACTGCCGGCAATTGAAAAAAGTAAAAATTGCGGTGCGAAACGAATAATGAGAAATAGACCAAAGATGAATACGGATTGAGATAAAGTGAAAATATAGGCAGCAAGAGCTATTCCTTGTGCCATGTTACCAAGTGTGGAAAGTGATTCAGATAAGCATAAATAAGGAAACCTTTTTTCATTTAATAATGGTGTATATTTCTTATATTGATGTAATAAGTGCAATAAGATACCCCCAACTAATTTGAATGCAAAATGACCTTGTAAAACGTTTAACCTTTTGGAACTATCCCATAACCAAATTATGCATGTCATGTACGAGTGTTTCTCCATCAGGCGACAAGGAAGCATGGTCTTGAATCGTGGATAAACCGAGTTGTAACTCTTCTCTAATTCTATCTATTTCTTCATTAATTAATTCTGCATGATCAATAGACCGATTTTGTTTCAATAACCGATAAAAATGTAATACTCTGCAATGCACGAAGCATCCATGGTAAATACCGTATAAAGGTCTTAATTCATCTCTCCATGGTGACCTATAAATAGGCTTCATATCGTTGAAAATATGGGGCCTTGCGCACATAAGTGTATTTAATCTACCATGACTTGCCTCATGTATTAACCATTCAGCAACTTTAACTACAGGTCTTGAAACATGACAAGCAAAGATTATACCATGTACTCGAAAATCAGAAAAGAAAGGTAGACCAGGTGGGTTGAAAAACACAATGTTTTCTATATTATTATCAATTTCGTCAAACATTTCCGGCCAAGTATTTTTGATTAATTGCAACGCTTCTTCAAAAGTCTCCTTTATCTCCTGCGATACAATTTCAGTGCTTCCCATATTCATACGCAATTCGGCAGAGGATGCAATGTTTACATATTCCTCGAACCAAAAAACTTCATTTGTAATGAATGGATGTTTCGATAATTTGTTAAGATCTTTTCCATTCACTTTGTAATTTTCTTTTTCCACTTCAAAAGTAATGTGGTTATTTTCACTTATTACCAGAATTTCTTTAGGATCTTGATTCTCTGTCAGGTCTTTCATGAAAAAAAGATCCTTTGGTTCCACGCTAAATCTGAGCTCGAAATTTTCTAGCGTAGCATTTATTTTATATTTCAATTGTAAGAATATGTGCAGAAAACCATTCCAAATCCACGTTTGTTTTTCTATTTCGTCCATTGAGGAAAAATTCTTATACTGTTCAATCCATAAGTAAACATACGGCTTATTAAGAACAATATTTCTTTCTACTGCATTACAATTCCTGAATATCTTGATTGCATCTCCCAACCATTTTAGGTTTTCAGCTTCATTTGCATGGATTAACTCTAAAGCTTTAATATTTCTAAGAGAAAGCAATTGTTTGTGAACATCGCTATTAATATCTACACTTGCTGGAGTTAATAAGTTTTTAAAATCAATTGTTTTCATTATTAATCCTCCATTTACTGCTTTGGAATCTTTTTGATACTTCTCTCACAGTATTGCAATAGTCTTCTATTTTTGTATTTTTCCCCAACTCAACAGTAATACCTCGAACATCAGGGAACATTTCTAAACAAATGACTAGTTGATTCCAGCTTTGTTCAAAAGAAATCTGTCCCTGTTTGGATACACCGCTAGCTCCAATATGAATCTCGGTAATATGAGCTCCTTTCAAAAGGCTTAACAAATCCTCAAAAGATTTGTTAAACGCTTTAGCAGTTGCCCATGTATGAGGAATATCGAGAATGATTGGAATATTGGCTTCACTGGAAATTGATTTCAATAATTTATAGTCCTCTAAAACATCTACTCCTCCCCAATCATGATATCGAGGTCCTAATTCAATAACAAACGGTATCCCGTATGTTTCTTGATAACTCTTAATTTTCTTTATAACTCTATTCTTTAAACCTGCATCTTTAATTGGAGCAAAAATATAACCAAATTGAAGCCCATCTGTAGTTCCTAAAATGGAAAGGTGTTCTCCGATCCAATGGGCTTTAATTTCTTTGGCTTGTTGAAAGACTGCTTTTGTTAGATCTTTTGTTGGTTCATGTATATCCGCCAATGGCAGTGTGCTGCAATGAGCAATTTTTTCGAAATTTGACGGCACATTTTGAATATTGGATGGGAGGTGTACCTCGATATAGTGGTATAAGGGATCTAATTCGCTGTTTATAAATCTTAAATACTCCTGAGAGTCTATCCAAGCAACACCTATCCCTAATTTTTTTCCCAATGTCGCTTCTTTTTTCGAAAGTGTTTCAGTTTTCATAAATGACCTCCTGACGCTTCATAATTGGCACTTTTACTTTATGTATATCACACCATCGTGCAAAGCTATATAAATACCAAAATGAACTTCCTAAATCATATAAATGGGCAGAGGGATTCCTTCCTAAGAGACTTGAACGATCATTCAGGAACTTATCTAATTCTTTAAAATTGATTAAGTCTTTCAACTGGCTTGTTTTTAAAAATTCATAAGCAACTCTTCCTAGTTCACCATGTTTCATCCATATAAAAACAGGATGAGGAAATCCGCATTTCGGTCTTTTTTGTATTTCAATAGGAATTCTGTTTTTACTGAGATTACGGAAAAGGCTTTTTTCCTTATCGGGTGGTAATGACAAGGCTGCATGTAAAAAATCTTGATCTAACAATGGCACTCTACATTCCACTGAAGCATTCATTGTCCCTAAATCCACTCTCGGTAACGCATCAGCTTCTAAATGATAAAAACCAAAGCTACGGATTGCATTTCCTAAATTTTCTCCATTCGTCATGAAACCTTCTATTTTATGTTTTCGGTCTTGAAAGCATGTTTCACCAATATGATTCCAGACATCCTCATCAATCATTAATAATTTTTTTGTTGTAGCCGATTTCATCCAATGATCGAATTGTTCCATTGAATCCGAATGCAGCCAGTCATAGCTCCCGAAAATTTCATCGCTGCCTGTACCTGTAATAACAACCTTTAGACCTCTTTTTTCTGCGGCTTTTCCTAAAGCATAATATGCAACTATGGTTGGATCCATTGATAATCCATCCTGGTTAGATAACGCTTCGGGCAATAATTCAATAAACTCTTTTTCTGATAGAATCACTTCATTTAAGGGTACATTCAAAAATTCACAAACATACTTACTAAAGGGCACTTCAGAATATGAAAAATCACCTGTTTTTTCATACCTTAGCGTAAATGCTTCTACATTGGCACCTTGAGATACTAATTCTGATAAAACCGTACTTGAATCAACTCCACCAGATAGGAACATGCCCAATTTTTGATTCGGTTCCATTACACTTGTTATCGCTTGAGTAAAAAGACTTTCTAAATCTGCTGGTTTATTTTTTTCATAAGCATTCGAAAGCTTATGTGAGACGATCTCTTTATCTAAACTTAATTCGAGCGTTTCCCCTGGTGAGACCTTCTTAATAGAATCGATCAAAGTCATTGGTTCAAGTAATGTGTCTCGATACATGAGATATTCATAGAATTGCTCTTCTGTTATTAGGCACTCTTCATGTAAACTTTTCAACGTGTTTAGTAATGCAGGGAATTCAGAAGCATAGATATATTCTCGATTTTTAGTTTTTGCCCAATATAGAGGCTTGATTCCTGGAAAATCACGCGCTAAAAAAAGTTTTTCAGTATGAGTATCAAATGCAGCAATGGAATACATTCCTCTTAATTTTTGTAACCCTTCATTCCCGAACTTTTCAAACAGCTCTGCCACTACTTCTGTGTCACATTCTGTTTTCCATGAACAATCTAACTCAATCCGTAACTGCTGAAAATTATTTAATTCTCCATTAAAGGTTACGATCCATCTCCCAGAAGAACTAATGAATGGTTGATTGGCTTCTTCATTAGTATCTCTAATTGATAATCTAACAGTTCCCATTGAAATATGATCTAAGTCCACAATTCTGCAATTATCAGGTCCTCGATGCATCATTCCATTTAAACATTGCTTTACATATAAAGGTTTGTTATTTTCCCTTCCAAGAAACCCAGATATACCGCACATTTTATACCTCCAAATTGAACATGATATTAAATAAAACCAATACATGGATATGGCATAACGCACCAAAAATAATAAATTTAAATACTAGTCAATTACTCTTTAATTATCAACACGTGGTCCAAGAAGCTGGCCTAATACGGCATCCGTTAAGCTACCGTTTGGATTAGCTTCCAGAAAACCAGGTGCTACAAGTTCTTGCAGGTCATTTAATGTAAGTTCTTTATTATCGGAATTTAGTTCGGTATTCTTTTTTATTTTTTCCATATAATCTTCCCCTCCTTAAAATTAGTTATCAGTACGTGGCCCAAGAAGCTGGCCTAATACGGCATCTCGTAAGCCACCATTTGGATTGGCTTCAAGAAACCCGGGAGCAACAAGCTCTTGTAACTCATTTAATGAAAGTTCTTTTTTATCTGCATTTAAATCTAGGTCTTTATTTGATTTATCCATATACGTTCCTCCTTCCCCCACTATGTATTAAAATTTATTATTGGTTTGGTGCGCTATATCATATCCATGTACTAAACTGATTAATGCTAGTGTTTAAGTGTAATAAGCTGTTCATCTATATCCAAAGCGTTAGCACAAAGTATTCTGAGTTTTAAGGCAGAAGAAATTATATGTCTTTCAGAATCATTAAGATTATCTGTTGTATATCCTTCCTCGTAAGAAGATAAAAGGTTAAAGTAATCTGCATTTATTCTATAAGTCTTATTTAATGGTGAAACGATATAAAAAGATTCGCATGGTAATAATGGATGAAATTCATTGTTACCCTCAATTACGCTTAATACATCATATTTAGTTTTGATAATTGTAGCTGAAGTGTTTTTATAAAGAGTCCCCTCAATTAAGGACGTATTTTTGCTAGGTAATTTATAGGAAGCTTTGAATATGGCATATTCTAATTCGAAAAGTTCCACCAGTTTTAATGGAAGCATTTCTTTTTGCGATCTAAGAAAGTAAATAAAAGCAGTAGCTTTTTCTATTCCTTTGCCATAGCCTAGGGGGTGAGGAATGCTGAACTCGATGTTCCATAAAAAAGGAGATGAAAAGAATTCGTTAAATATACTTGTTTCTATTAATTCATTATCAATAGAGGCATTTAATTCTTCGCTTAATAAGGGGACACCATTTGAGAATATGGTTGTTAAATGGGCTAGGATTTGTAACCACCTTCCTCTTCTTTCTGAATGAAATGCATGTAAATTCACATGAAGCAGTTCTTCTTTGCCCATTTTTTTTACTGTTTGCTGGAATTTTCCACCTTTGATATCTGGACTCCACTTAGGGTCAATGCTCATTTTCACAAGCAAATCCTGTAAGGCTATCTCATGCTTAATTGAAGTACTCATGTTTAGGCACGGCTCCCTTTACATTCATTAGTTTTTTTATATCCGCAGTAATTTGTGAATCATTAGACAGTCTGTCTGTCATTAATATCAATGCAGAATCTTCACATGTTAATAAACCCAACATATCCCATATTTCATCATCCACTCTTTCACAAGCACATGGTATATAGGCATCTCCAGCCTTTCTAACAGCGCTTAACCAAAACATTGAGATTAAAGGATTTCCTTTAAGAATCCCAAGAATTTCTTTTTTGTTCTCCGTTCCCCAGTTTTTATAGTCAGACAATACACAGCCTAAATCGATTGATAAAGGAATATGTAAATCACTCAATTCAGTAATTATCTTTTTATAAAATAATTGAGGGGATAGTGATAATTGTCTAATCGGATGTAAATAAATTGGGATATCATGATTTTTTTTAAAATCAGAAATCCAAGATTGTAAATCCTGGATTGATTTTTTATTTTGATACTGGAATCCACCCGGATCCATGAATGAATTGTTGATTCCCCATGTTCCAATCTTCAAAATTATTTTTCCAATTTTTAATTCTGTTAGTAAGCTAACGTAATCTTTCATTAAATTTGAATGTTGATCGGTATATGGTATGGCTAAAGTGGTCTCCATATTAAATTGTGAATATAGCATTTTAGAAGCTTTTTTCGTTCTATCAGAAAATATGTTACTGAATACAACAGAGTCTATTGGAGATCCTCCAATAAGTTTGCTTTGATCTAGCGCGCTATCTGAATCTTCAATATGCACGATTCTTTTAAGGATTTTTTCCGCCTCCATTTTCAAAAAATTCAGCTTTTAATAAAGATGATACTATTACAAATAAATGGAAAAATCTATATGTTTTTGTAAAATGAGGAATTTGGAGTGGTAGCTTATTAACGCTCACATAGGGAAATATATTCTAATTTTCAAATCTAAGTAATAGACCTTGTTATCTATCGAGGAAAATACTTATCATTGTTATTATTGGTAATGATAACCAAAAGTTAACTGTCCTTTATTTCCGTCTAAAGATTGTAAGAACCTTTGAGAGTTCATTTCGGATATTGTTCAGTATTTATTGTATGACTTTCCCTAAAATGCAACCAATTGCCCAACTTTATAGGTGCCCGCATTCGAGTAATTAATAGCCAATCACTCTTTTCCACAGCATCATTCATTTTCATTTCTAAGGTTTATTTAACCAATGTAAAATCACATTTTAAGACTTTCCAGTAGCCCTTTTTTAAGGGCTATTTTGTCTTTCCTAAAACTAGGAGGAACGGTGTCATTTCCGGAATTCCACTGGTCACTTTTGGAATCTATCAAAGTTAAAAAACAATTTATTATGGATTTACTGGATATAATCAGGAGGTAATAGTGATGGCAAAAAAAAGCAAAAATATATAAAATGTTCGTAAACCCTGCATTAATTATTCTTTTGAGTATTTCATTATTTTTCAGTATGAATGTATCAAATGTTCAAGCAGCTGCTGCTGGAAAAAAGGCTAGGCAAGACCATTGTGTTAAGCGGAATTGGGATAGATACTCAGCTCGTTCTATAGCTAGGTATTTATTTTATTATCTATTTTCGATTTATTTAATTTTAGGAATTTGCATTTATTTTTTAATGGATATCGGACACATTCCCAAGATTATTTTGTTTTTTGTATTAGTGTTCAGTGTGGATCTTATTAAAAAAAAGTTAATAAATAAAGTTTTGAATCTTAACCTTAAATAAAATTTCAAAATAATATCGAATTGAATCCCCCACTCCCGTTATGCAAGAAACACGAAAAATGACATTTGGAATAAAAAAAGAAGATGACCCTATACAGAGGTCATCTTCTTCATATACATATTCTTTTTCTTAACAAACTGACAGGCCTTGTGTTAGCGAATGCCTTTCATGTACCCTTGAATTTTTGGTGATAAGGCCAACAGGGCCAGTCCAAGGATCATGGAAGCAACACCGATCACGCCAAAGTAAGCCATTTCGGTTTGCGGAGTGTAGAATCTGACGATTTGCGCGTTCAGCGCTTGCGCTGCTGCACTTGCCAGGAACCACAAGCTCATCGTTTGTGCCGAGAAGGCAGCTGGAGCCAATTTAGTTGTTGCTGAAAGTCCAACAGGTGATAGACAAAGTTCTCCAAGTACTACAAGGAAATAGCTTAGTACAAGCCATAGTGGATTGACTAATGAGTCTGATCCGCCGAAATAAACAGGAAGCAGAATTACCAAGAATGATAAACCAGCGAAGAACAATCCTAACGAGAATTTTTGTGGGATGGTTGGCTGGCGCTTACCTAATTTAATCCATAACCATGCGAATACTGGTGCAAGAGTAATGATGAACAAAGGATTCAATGATTGGAACCATGCCGGGTTTATTTCTATTCCAGCAAAATTCAACTGTGTCCGTTTGTCAGCATAGCTTGCTAATATAGTTGCACCTTGCTCTTGAATCGCCCAGAACATGACAGCTGCTATAAACAAAGGAATATAGGCAATCAAGCGGGAACGTTCAACAGAAGTTGTTTTAGGGCTGCGATACATGAAAATGAAATAAAGGGTCGGAATAACGATCCCTAGGATACCTACAAGATTAATAAAGGTCTTAATCGTCAAGATACCTGCAGAAGCAGTGATGCCAATGATGGCCGCTACGATCAATGTAGCTATTCCCAGTTTAGTGAATGTCGCTTTCTTTTCATCTTGTGATAAAGGGTTAGCAGGAAGAGTCCCGGCTAGGCCCAAGTTCTTTTTCTTTGTTGCAACAAAGACGATGAGTCCAAGTAACATACCAATTGCCGCAAGTCCAAAACCAAGGTGGAAGCTGTAGTTCATTCCGACTGTACCGACAACAAACGGTGAAAGGAATGCTCCCGCGTTGATACCCATATAGAATATACTGAAACCGGAATCCCGGCGCTCATCATTTTCCGCATATATTTCTCCAACAATGCTGGAGACGTTCGGTTTTAATAAACCAGTACCCAGAACGATAAGTACCATGGAAACAAAGAACAGGGAGAGACTGCCTGGTACAGCAAGGACAATATGCCCGAGCATGATCAAGATACCACCGTAAAATACGGCTTTTGAAGTCCCGAAAATCCTATCGGCTAGCCAGCCGCCAATTATACCGGACATATATACTAAAGATCCGTAAATGGATACTAGGGCAAGTGCTGTTGTTTCATCAAGACCTAGTCCCCCTTTAGAAACTTCATAATACATATAGTAAACAAGAATGGCCCTCATGCCATAATAGGAGAAACGCTCCCAGAACTCAGTAAAGAAAAGGGTGAATAATCCTTTCGGGTTCCCAAAAAAACCTTTTTGGGGTACGCTATCCACAATTTTCTGTTTATTTATCGTTGCCATACCTAGCCCTCCTTTTATTATTGTATAATAACTTTTATTTTCTCTGTTG
>NZ_JBHXAS010000031.1:0-45872 GCF_042727425.1 Peribacillus sp. NPDC060253 | reverse complement strand
ATTATATACTAAATATGTAATAAAGGCATGTTTGTCCTATTGATTAACGATTTTATCTGTTTAAGAAATCGGAAACCCTTATTTAGAGGGTTTCCGATTTTCAGACACCCTTCAATTATTAAAGGATGATTTTGTTCATGGCTGCAAAACCTGCAACCAAATCACTTATTTCCTTCATAAGGGATAAACGGTTATTACGGATTGCTTCATCATCTGCCATGACCATTGTATTCTCGAAATAGGACTCGATTTCCGATTGGAGTGAAATAAGCAGTTCAAACCGTTCATTCTCAATTTTAGTTTCAGTATAACGCTTTGCTATATCTTGATATTTTTCGTATAGCGCTTTTTCTTGATCATTTTCAAAAGCATTTGAATCCACTGACACTTTATTGTCACACTTTACGGCAATGTTCATGACCCGACTTAAAGCTTCCAGGCTTTCTTTAAAACCTGCTTCGTCTTTTTTCGCATCCAAGACGTGTGCACGTTCTACGATAGAGTGAATAAAACCGATCTCATTGAACAGAACTGCGTCAATCAAATCGTAACGGATCTGCTGTTCTTGTAGTAAATGCTTGACCCGGGCTTTAAAGAAAGTGAACATATCCGCTTTAACTTCCTCAGGATCGCGTTTTAAGATGTTCTTTGATTCAAGTCCCTTAAGGCCTAAAACAATAAGCTCTTCTAAAGAGATATTCCATTTCTTCTCGGCTAAAATTTGAACGACACCACTCGCCTGCCTTCTTAAAGCATATGGATCCTGGGAACCTGTCGGTATGACACCTATAGCAAAGAATGACGCCAAAGTATCCATTTTTTCAGCTAAACTAACAACCGCTCCAATGACTGAAGGCGGCACATCGTCATCCGCATGTCTCGGCATATAGTGTTCATTGATTGCCGCGGCCACTTCTTTGGCTTCTCCTTTTAGGAGTGCATACTTCTCACCCATGTAACCTTGCAATTCAGGGAATTCATAAACCATATTACTCACCAAATCAAATTTGGCAATTTCTGCTGCACGCAGCGCCATTTCTTTTTCAGCCTTTAAATTCAGAGCATCCGCAAGGTCACCGGTCATTGCAGTAACTCGGGCAGTTTTCTCGGCCAACGTACCGATTTCTTCATGATAAACGATGCTGTCAAGCTTTTTCAAAGCATCTGCAATCTCTTTTTTCTGATCTTCTTTATAGAAGAATCCTGCATCCGAGAGGCGGGCGCGCAAAACTTTTTCATTTCCTTTAGAAACCTTATCCAAATGACGATCATCCCCGTTACGCACCGTTACAAAGAAAGCAAGTAATTTGCCGTCTTGATCTTTAACCGGGAAATAACGTTGGTGTTCCTTCATCGAAGTGATCAGTACCTCTGCAGGAAGCTCAAGGAATTCTTCTTCAAAATGTCCAAATAACGCCGTTGGATACTCTACCAAATTATTGACTTCTTCAAGCAGTTCTTCATCAACTGGGATGATCCAGCCTTTTTCCTGCTCAAGCTTTTTAATTTGATCTAAAATAACTTGTCGGCGTTTATCAGGATCCGCCATGACAAATTGTTTTCTTAATGTTTCTTCGTACTGTGCCGGCTCTTCGATGATTGCGTTATCGCCCAAGAAACGATGTCCCTTCGTTTCACGGCCCGTTTCCACATCAGCGATGGTAAATGGCACTACCTCATTACCGAACAAGGCAATCAGCCATTTAATCGGCCGGACGAAGCGGAGCTCTTGATTGGCCCAACGCATATTTTTCGGGAACGTCATGCCGCTGATGATTTCAGCAAGCTGAGACAAAAGCTGAACTGTCGGCTGTCCTTTAATGAATTTATTCACATGGACATATTCAACACCCTTAAGTTCTTTAAAATAAATATCCTCTGAAGTCATCCCTTGACCCCTGACGAATCCCAATGCTGCTTTAGACCAGTTGCCTTCGCTATCCAAAGCGATTTTCTTAGCCGGTCCTTTTGCTTCTTCTTCGATATCCTTTTGCGATGCTTCCACGTCTTTCACCAATATGGCCAAACGTCTTGGTGTGGAAAAAGCTTCAACCGTTCCGAATTCAATCGCTTTTTCCGTTAGCCATTTCTGCACTTTATCTGACAACTGTTTCATGGATGCTGTCACAAAACGAGCCGGCAACTCTTCCAATCCAATTTCCAATAACAAATCACGCTTGCTCATTTGTATTCTCCCCTTTCAATTTTAGTATCGGGAAGCCTAATTTTTCCCGCTCCTCATAGAAGGTTTTAGCAACCTTACGCGCTAAGTTACGGCACCGGGCAATATATCCGGTTCTTTCCGTCACCGAGATGGCCCCTTTGGCATCCAAAAGGTTAAAAGTATGTGAGCATTTCAAAACATAATCATAGGCTGGATGTACAAGCCCTTCTTCCATTTGGCGATGTGCCTCCTTTTCATACATTGTGAAAAGTTGAAACAGCATATCAAGGTCCGATGTTTCAAAGGTATATTTTGAGTGCTCATATTCCGGCTGTCCAAAAATATCACGTACTGTGAATCCTTCTGTCCATTCGAGGTCAAATACGTTTTCCTTATCTTGAATGTAAGAAGCAAGACGTTCGATCCCGTATGTAATCTCCACGGAAACCGGCTTACACTCAAGACCGCCTACTTGTTGGAAATATGTAAATTGTGTAATTTCCATACCATCAAGCCAAACTTCCCAACCGAGACCAGCACATCCTAGAGATGGATTTTCCCAATTGTCCTCTACAAAGCGAATATCATGTTCAAGCGGATTAATCCCTAATGATCGCAGTGAATCCAGATATAATTCTTGGATATTGTCTGGTGACGGCTTCATGATCACTTGGAATTGATGATGCTGATACAGCCGATTAGGATTCTCACCATAACGGCCGTCTGCCGGACGGCGTGACGGCTCCACGTAAGCAACGCTCCAAGGCTCAGGTCCAATGGCTCTAAGGAACGTATATGGGCTCATCGTTCCAGCCCCTTTCTCGACATCATAAGCATTCATTAAGATGCAGCCCTGTTCTGACCAATGCTTTTGTAACGTTAAAATCATATTTTGAATATTCATCGTACACCTCCAGGTTATTTAAAACGGCTCTTTGAAAAATTCGGGAACGGAATTCATACACTTTTTTGCAAACAAAAAACTCCCGTCCCTATGCGAAATGCATAGGGACGAGAGTTTACCCGCGGTTCCACCCTAATTGCCGTTTATTAAAACGGCCTCTTTTCAAAGCAATATGCTCCGGAAACGCCCTTCCCTGTAAATCCATATCCCGGCTTCCACTATCCCAGGTTCGCTTTTTATGGAGAATGACAGATACTCTTTTCCATCAACGCAATCTTCTTATTTTGATGATTAGAATTTTATACAAACTAGCTTGGAATGTCAATAGGCCAGAACTAAAACATATCTTTCATCGTATCAATCTGTTTTAGGAACTTTTTTGATTTCAAATGAAGGCCAGAATATTCCTCATAGTAAGCATCAATGATTTTCCGCAGTTCTTTTTTCGTTTCAGGCTTAACGGAAATGTTTCCGAGTCTTGATAAATCCAAATAATAAAATATCCGCAGCAATTTGACGGCTGCCGGTGAAATTTTATAATGATAGGGGTCTTTTCCCAGACAGCGGTGGCAAATAAAACCCGCCTCCCGAAGCGAGAATGAGAATTCCCCTTCCGTTTCGCCACAAACAGCACATTGATCAAGCACCGGGTTAATCCCGTTGACGGGCAGCATTTTCATTTCAAAAATGAATTTCAAAACTTCTGCATCATATTCTTCGTTTATGTAATGCAAGGTTTGCGAAAGCAATTCAAACAAATATGGATTCGGTTTTTTATCATCGACGCTTTTATCAAGCAATTCAACAATGTAAGAAGCATAGGCAGTGGCAAAAAGATCCTCCCTAATAAAACGAAGCGAGTCGACCATTTCCCCCTGCTGAAGACTTCCGAGTCCGGTTGATGTTGTTACAAGAAAATACCCGGAGCAAAAAAGCTGGGTGACGGCAGCAAGCCTACTGTTAGGTTTACTGGCTCCTCTAGCCATAACACCAATTTTTCCTAGCTCTCGGGTATATATAGTAATGATTTTGTTATTTTCTCCATATGCAGTTCGCCTTATGACAATGCCTTCACATTTTTGGAGCACCAAGACACCACCCATGCTCGCCAAGACTAACCTATGAAACAGGAAAATCAAATTCTGCTAGCTCTTCATTCAATACCAAGGGTCTCTCCTGTCTTTCGACTTCTATCTCCTTAAACAGCAAATAGGTGTCCACATTACCTGTTTCACTAAATAATTCCCAGGTAAAATCCAACATATAAAGCCCACCTTTCATTTTTAACTAGCAATATGAATATCCGACCATATGATTAGCTTGACCGTTTTCCAAACTTTCATGAAGCGTAAATTTTGCTAATTAATACTCGCTCTCATTGAAACCATAATCGCGAAGCTGGCTGGCTTTGTTACGCCAATCCTTCTGTACCTTGACCCACAGTTCCAAGAATACCTTTGAGCCCAGTAAGTTCTCTATGTCCACTCTCGCACGGCTCCCGACTTCTTTAAGCATTTTCCCTTGCTTTCCGATGACGATGCCTTTTTGTGAATCACGCTCGACAACAATCGTCGCCATGACATTAATGGTATCGCTGTTGTCCATTTTTTTAATTGAATCGATGACAACGGCCACTGAATGCGGAATTTCTTCACGTGTCAGGTGAAGTACCTTTTCACGGACCAATTCGGAAATGATAAAACGTTCCGGATGGTCGGTCACTTGGTCAGCTGGATAAAACTGTGGCCCTTCTGGCAGGTGGTCCTTTATCTGGGCAAGCAGTGTATCGACATTATTTCCTTCAAGCGCAGAAATCGGAACGACTGCCGCAAAAGGGTATAGTTGTTGGTATTTTTCAATGATCGGAAGCAATTCATCCGGGTGCATCGCATCGATTTTGTTTACTACAAGGAAAACAGGCGTTTTTACGGTTTGAAGTTTTTCAATGATAAACTCGTCACCACGTCCGTATCCTTCGGTCGCATTGATCATGAAGAGAATCAAATCGACTTCTTTCAATGTATTCGTCGCCACTTTCATCATAAAGTCGCCAAGTTTATGCTTTGGTTTATGGATGCCTGGTGTATCAATGAAAATCATTTGTGAATCGTTTTGTGTTAGGACACCCTGAACCTTATTTCTAGTAGTTTGCGGTTTATCACTCATGATGGCAATTTTTTGACCGATAACCCGGTTCAGAAACGTGCTTTTTCCGACATTAGGTCGGCCAATAATCGAAATGAAACCTGATTTGTAACCTTTTACTTGTGTTTCGTCAAATAATTTATCCATTTAAATCCTCCGGTGAAAAAGCTCCTGGAAGCAATTCCTGTACTGTTAGTTCTTTTATATCCCCATTTAAGTTGGTCAAAACAACCGGCATATCCTGTTCGCACAGTTCTGAAATAACCTGCCTGCACGCCCCGCATGGAGAGACGGGACCATCGGTATCTGCCACGACTGCAAGTTTGGTGAATGTTTTATCGTTATGGGCATAAGCGCTGAATAAAGCGGTCCTTTCGGCGCAATTACACATGCTGTATGCAGCATTTTCTATATTACAACCATGATAGACCTTGCCATCCGCGGTTAAAAGGGCTGCACCCACTTTAAATTTGGAATAAGGCACATAAGCTTTTTCCCTTGCTTTTTTAGCTTCCTCAATCAATTCATTCGTATTCAATTCACATCGTCCTTTCAAATTGAGTACCATTTTCGCCACCTACAGGCCAAACTTAGGCAAAAAGATAATCAAACCAACTATTATAGAAAATATAGCATATATGAATACAGCTCCGGCTGCAATATCTTTTGCCTGCTTGGCGAGTGGATGGATTTGATCCGTTACTAGGTCTACTACCCTTTCAATCGCTGAATTAACTAGCTCTAGCGTAATAGTCCCGGCAATGGCTGCCAAAATGAAGAGCCATTCCATCCCATTCAATGAAAAGTACCAGCCAAAGAATACGACGATTGCCGTTAACGCGAAATGAATCTTAATATTGCGCTCCGTTCGTACTGCCTCCAAAATCCCCTGACAGGCAAAAGAGAAACTTTTTAATAAAGGATACCGTTTTTTATCCTTCTCTTGAAAGTCCATATTCTTCCAAGATCTCCTTTTGTTTAGTGAACATCTCTTTTTCCTCTTCTTCATTCATGTGATCGAAGCCTAATAAATGCAGAAAACCATGCAGCGCTAAAAATCCAAGTTCACGGTCAAAAGAATGACCATATTCTTCAGCCTGCTCTTTCGTGCGCTCAATGGAAATGATGATATCGCCTAACATGCGAGGCATTTCCGCGCCGACAATTTCCACTTCATCTTCACCCATTTCTTCAAGTGCAAAAGAAATGACATCTGTAGCTGAATCTTTATGACGATATTCTTTATTGATTTCCCGAATTCTCTCATTGTTTACAAATGTGACAGACAACTCGGTATCTAATTCAATGTTTTCTTTTTTTGCTGCAAATTGCAGAATGCTTTCAACAAGTTGCTGAGCTTCTTCCGTTACTTCGTTCGTTTCATCCAATAAATCGATTTCTAAAATCATTCTTTCACCTTCTGTCATAATTTATCCGGCTCCGGATATTCAATCCTGGAGTGGAAGATACCGTTCAGCGATTCACATAAGGAATGCTTCACGATACTCAATTCTCTCATAGTAATGTCACATTCATCAAATTGACCATCTTGAATCCTGTCCTGAATAATGAAACTTACCAATTCTTCAATCTTATCCGGAGTTGGGTGCTGCATAGATCTCACTGCAGCTTCCACACTATCGGCTATGCCTATGACGGCTACTTCCTTCATTATCGCCCTCGGCCCAGGATAGCGGTAAGCTGCCTCCAGTGTGGCTTCATCCTCTTTTTTTGCCTTATGGTAGAAAAATTTCAATAATGTGGTCCCATGATGCTGCTCTGCAATATCCACAATCTCTTTCGGGAATTTATGACTGCGCAACATCTCCCCGCCATCGACGGCATGGGCAATGATGATATCCTTGCTCGTTTCCGGGAGCAGTCGATCATGAGGATTCTCCGCATTCATCTGGTTTTCGATGAAAAAATGCGGCCGCTTCGTTTTACCGATATCATGATAATAACTGCCGACCCTTGCCAGCAATCCATTTGAACCGATGGCTTCACAAGCAGATTCCGCCAAATTGGCGACCATTACACTATGATGGTAAGTCCCAGGAGCCTCAATCAAGATCTTCCGCAGTAATGGATGATTAGGATTTGCAAGTTCAATTAGCTTCATGGATGATAAGATCCCAAAACCTGCCTCGAAAAACGGTAACAAGCCCATTGTCAAAACCGCTGAACCCACTCCAGAGCCAATGGCAGCAAGAGCATAATACAAATACTCCATTCTAGTATAATGGCCGTCCATAATAAAGATGAGTGAATAGACAAAGGCCATATTTATTAAAGACAATAGCAACCCTGCAACAAGTACCTTTGATTTGAAATTAGGCCTCGATAAGATGATGATTGCCGACAATCCACCGAAAATGATAAAAAGCCCCATCGAGAAATCCAAATTGCCAGGTGTATCACCATTAAATATAATCGTACCATACGAACCTAACAAGATGATCATGGCTACCGCCAACTTATCATTCAATAATATCTTGATGAGCATCGCCGCCATCGCACCCGGGAAGACGTATTCCAAATTCGAGTTTTTCAGGTCTGCAAGAATGCTGACCGTTTTCATCGTAGTCATGGAAAGGATAAAGACAAGACTGAAGATCAATAGTTGATTATACTTGTTATCCTTATTGGAAATGGAATAGTAGAAAAAGTAATAAAATGCGGTAAATGTTAGAAAGATGAATAGCAGCAAGCCAATATATGGGTAAATCGTAGACTCCGTATTTAAAAACCCTGCAAGTTCAAGCTGCCGGTATACATCCCTATCCACTAACTGATTTTCTTCAACAATGATCTGTCCTTGGAGGATCCTGATGGGCTCCACGCTTTCGATGGCTTTCCTGCGCTGTTCCTCGGTTTTATCCTTATCGAAAAACACATTCTGGATGATTGCCGTACGGGCAAGGGAATTAGAGGCTTTTTTCATATCGCTGCTTATGCTCATATAGCCCAATTCCTCTACTACCTTTTTCTTGGCATTTTCGACGTCACTAGCTGCGATCCTGGAGCTCATCACATTATTCACGGCAGTAATGGTTGAATCCTTCGCTATTTCCAACTCATCTTCATCCGCCTGCACTAAAGCAAGGAAGACGGATTCCTCAATATTTTTATTGACTTCATCTGTCAATTTTTCTTTTAAAATGGAAACCTTTTGAGCATCCGTCTTTATGGTCTCCTTTTTATTTTCCTTACCCTCATCTTTTTTATGATCTTTATCGGGGTCCGTTTCTTTATTCACCTCGATCGCTGAATCGAAAATGGATGAGATCAGATCGACTTTATTTTTCGCATATTCTTTTTTTAAAGTATATACATCCGCCACTTGTTTTGAAATCTCTTCTTTTTCTTGTTCCGTCTTATAGGTATCCTCCACCGTCTTGGTTGAGCGAATGGTTTGTTCCGCAGGCTTGAAAAGCTCTACCTGGACCCTTTCTGGTTTAACGTTTGAAAACATTAATGCATAAGCAAACAAACCAAGTATGATAAACAAAAGCACTTGAAAAAAGCGATGGACCAATAGCCCTTTTATTTTAGTGAAAAATTTCTGGATTCGATTCAAGGAAGGTCCTCCTAAAAAAATGATGTTTATTATTCTAGATATGTAAAATCATAACAGTTTTTATGTAAATTTTCACCTTCGTATTGATAAATGTAAAGCTTCTTTCGTTCCATTACCACTTTTCCCTAAAAAAGGTATGTCATTTTAGACACATCGCGAAAAATCCGCCGATTGAAAATGGCGGATTTTTTCTTATTCCTTCGCTTGCTCGTAAGCAGTAATGATTTTGGCAACAAGCGGATGTCTTACTACATCACTTTGTTCAAAATAAACAAAGGCAAGTCCTTTAACATTCTTCAAGATCTCTTCTACCCGTACCAAACCTGACTTTATGCCTTTCGGAAGGTCAATCTGGGTCCGATCTCCCGTAATGACCATTTTCGAACCGAAACCAAGCCGGGTCAAGAACATTTTCATTTGGGCTTCCGTCGTATTTTGGGCCTCGTCCAAAATGACAAAGGCATCTTCAAGCGTACGGCCCCTCATATAAGCCAGAGGAGCTATTTCGATCGTTCCACGTTCTATCATCCTTAGGGTCTGTTCCATCCCAAGAAGGTCATGGAGAGCGTCATACAGCGGCCTTAGGTACGGATCTACCTTTTCCTTCAGATCACCCGGCAGAAAACCTAGGCTTTCGCCCGCTTCTACAGCAGGGCGTGTCAGGATGATTCGTTTAACATGTCCATTTTTCAATGCATTGATCGCCATCACTACAGCCAGATAGGTCTTCCCGGTTCCAGCAGGTCCAATCCCAAATACCAGGTCTTGTTTCTTTATAGCTTGGATATAGTATCTCTGCCCGATTGTTTTGACCTTAATGGATTTTCCCTTAGCAGTTTTTGCGATTTCCTCATCATACAATTCACCGAAATACTCCAAGGTACCTTTTCTAGCCAATTCAATCGCATAAAGCACATCTCTCGAGCTGATTGCAATTCCTTTTCTAATCACTGTCAATAGAGCCTTCAGGATTTCCTGCCCCATCGTTGCCCGCTCGATATCCCCGGCAACACTCACCGCTTCACCTCGGGTAATGACGGAAATTCCAAGTTCCTCTTCAAGCACCTTTACATTTGAATCCCCATTGCCCAATAAAGCGATAGCTTCATTAGGTGATTCTATTTCCAGCTTAATTACCTTCACATCATCTGTCATTCGTTAGTCTCCTTGAATGATTGGCTGTCCAATCGCTATATCTTCAATAACTTGGTAATGTATAGATAATTTAACTTTACCATTCTCCATGCTTTCGTGCAAAATTTTTTCTCCGGCGATTTCATCTTCCTCGTCCAGATGCTTTTCCAATTCCGCTTTAGCCATTTTTCTTCCTTCCTTCACCGCTTCTTCCTTCGTGTAACTTCGAACAATATCTTCCTTGCTCCTTAAGGTCACCTGCTTATAGGAAATGGGCAATTCCCATTGAAGAAAATGAAACGGCCTCACTGTCGTTTCTTCTTCCTGTTTTTCATATCCCGGATCCTTGAATCCCCATACAGGCAAGGAAAAGTCCCCCATTTTCAAATAGTGCCTGCTCGTTTCATTTCCGTTAAAAACAGAAAACTTGGTTTTTAACGGAACTTCCACTTTCGCCTTATACCACGTTTTCCCTTTTATTACTCCCTGTGCGGATACAATTTCCTGTTTATCCTCTTTTCCAATCAAACCTGAAACAAGAAGCTGTCCTTTTCCTACATAATCATTTACATTTACTATAGATTGTCCTTTTTCAACGAACATTTCTGTGATGATCGCTTTTTTGGAAGCTACCAAATTCTGTGGAGATGTTTTCTCGACTTCTTTCGGCTGCCTTTTTTCAACGACGCGGAAATGGTACGTCGTTCCCTTGAGCTCGACCCCTACCCATGTCAATGCACCAATCCGGTCCGAAAGCTTACGCTGGATTGTATCCACATCATCAACAAAGAATTGCACTTTACCGATCTTCACACCCATCTTGTCCAATTCTTTTCGGATGGCATGCTCGGTTGCGGGCTTTGCATCTTGCACCTCGATCCCCCAAACCATATTGGAAAGGACAAAAATGCAAAGCAGGAAGGCAATGAGACCCACTAAAAACCCGCTATTTTTCATCACTCTCTTCATTAGGAAAGGGACACCCTTTCCCTGCATGAATTTCACTTTACAATCGCTCTTACGCATGACCTGACGGAGTTTCGGGATATCCCTGACCTCCATATGAAAAATTAGGGCTTCGCTGCCGACGCGCTTCACATCCCAGACATGAAGCCCTCTTCTCGTCAGCATATTAATCAGCCGTTCTGCACCTTTACCATAAGCCTTCACTTTAACATAGCCTGTATAATAGTTTGTCCATTGGTTTTTCATGGAGACCTCCCGGGATCATTCATTGATAAAATAAACCTTGTCAATTTTGCCTTCGAGCATGATTTCTTCAGGCAAGATGGTCTTTATGACAAAGGCGTTTCCCTTTATCAGCAACTGACCAGTTTTCAGCATCAATCGTACTTCGCTGTCAGTAAAAGCCAATAAGCCACGATGGTTTTCAATATAAATATGTAATTGTCCAATCATTGTAATTCGCGGCAGGTCCATCATGACATCTTGCGGAAGGTCCATTGTTTTGGTCATAAGCTGTTTCATTTTTTTTCCCCAATTCCGTGCCATAAAAAAGAACCCCCTTTCATCTCAATGTATGAAATGAAAGAGGGTTCTAGCACAAAATTATATCTGAACGGAAGTCTATTTTTTCAAGCGTAAAATACGAGTTGAGAAAGCCAGCTGGCGAATTATCTTCTAGACCTCTGAAGACTTCGCTTCGCCCGTGGCGGTCCCAACACTTCAGACATGATGATGCCATCAATCAGCTGCTTTTTGCCAAAAGAAGGCCCCTTCCGATAAACCGGACTGCTATTATCAGATATCGCTGATGTGATTTTATCTGCCTTCGCTTTTTGATATAAACGCTCTTGGTCGTACTTCTGCTGAAGCAGTCTAAGCTCCGCAATCCTTTTGTTCGCTTCGTTCTTCGTTTCATCCATTACTTCAACAGCCTGTGTTGCCTGCGGTTCAGGTTTCCTGACAGGAGCAGGTGCAGGCCTTTGCTGCTGATTCCCTTGCCCCATTTCACCTTGAAGCTCCCGCATGACCTCCTGCCATTTCTTTTTCGGAGGTGTGTTAGGATCATTTTGCTGTTGCTGCTTTTTTTTACCTAATATGGACGATAAAATACCGATCAAGACAATGATAAGGAATGGGTTTTTGAGAAAGAAATCAATAAAATCTCCCATTTAGAGACCTCCCTTCCCCAATCTAATTATTATGGTTATTATTGTTGTTATCTTTTGGATTATCGGATATTTTACTGATGGAATCACGCATATCCGTATCAGCCGTTATATTTTGGATATTCATATAATCCATCACTCCAAGGTTTCCGCTTTTCAGCGCATCGGCCATCGCCAATGGAACTTCCGCTTCGGATTGGACAACCTTTGCTCTCATTTCCTGGACACGGGCAACCATTTCCTGTTCAAGGGCAACAGCCATGGCACGGCGTTCTTCAGCCTTTGCCTGGGCAATTTTCTTATCAGCCTCGGCTTGGTCCGTCTGTAGGATGGCCCCGATGTTTTTCCCGATATCCACTTCGGCGATATCAATGGAAAGAATTTCGAATGCCGTTCCTGAATCCAATCCTTTTGATAAAACCGTTCTTGAAATCAAATCAGGGTTTTCCAGGACATCTGTGTGCATTTTCGAAGCACCGATTGTTGATACGATCCCTTCCCCTACACGGGCAATGATTGTCTCTTCACCAGCACCACCGACTAGACGTTCAATATTGGCACGGACCGTAATCCTGGCCTTCGCTTTCACTTCGATCCCATTCATCGCCACACCAGAGATGAACGGAGTTTCAATCACTTTTGGGTTAACGCTCATTTGAACGGCTTGCAGAACATCACGGCCGGCAAGGTCAATAGCCGCACCCCGTTCGAAAGGTAACACGATATTGGCACGTTCTGCCGCAATTAATGCATTCACGACGCGATCGACATTACCGCCTGCAAGGTAATGACTCTCCAATTGATTCGTTGAAACATTGATGCCAGCCTTATGGGCCTTAATAAGAGGATTGACAACCCTGCTTGGTATAACTCGGCGAAGCCTCATCCCCACTAATGTAAATATACTGATTTTGACTCCTGCCGCTAAGGCGGAAATCCATAACATTACTGGTACGAATGTGAAAAACACTGCCAATACGATGATAGCAGCAATCACTGCCAGTACAATAAAGATCGTTCCTGAAGTTATCACTAAATGATTCATCCTTCCTGTATCCATTTAATTTTAAATTTAATTTGAATCCGGAATTTCCCGGACGACTACCCTAGATCCTTCAACTTTAACGATTATGATTGACGAACCTTTGGAAATGAAGCTTCCTTCAGTCACGACATCCACTCTTTCATCATTCATCAAAGCTGTTCCTGAAGGCCTTAAATCTGTGAGGGCCTTCCCGCTTACACCTAATAAATCCACGCGATTCGGATTGCTCACATATCCTTGTTCCGTTTTTGTAGCATCGGTTAAAATCATTTTCCTGAAAAATTTCATTTGTTTTCCAAACACCTTTACAAGTAGGATGAATACCAAAATGGATACGGTGATCGCAATGAGCAAGGATATGGTCATATGAACCGGATCACCTGATGCAAGGAATAAACTCCCTACAATCGCCGTGAATCCAAGCAGACCGATAATCCCCCCGGGGATAAAAAATTCAACTAGTACGAGAATGACCCCGATGATGAACATCGCTAACGATTCGTACCCGGTGATACCTGCAACAAGATGACCATAAAAGAACAATACAAGACTAGAGATCCCAATAACTCCTGGAATTCCAAAACCAGGCGAAAACAATTCAATCACAATCCCGATTCCCGCTATCGTTAATAAAATGGGAATCACAATCGGATTGGTCAAAAAGCGGGCAAGTTTCTCAGGAAAGCTTTCTTCGATGGACCGAATATCGGCATGCTCAACCCCAAGTATACTATACAGCTCCTCTTTCCCCGAGACCGTGCCTTCACTATAGCCAGCCTTTTTTGCCTGTTCAGCTGTAAATGTCAGCAGTTTTCCCCGTTCGGCACCATATTCGGGAAGGTTGATGTCATCATCCGCCATCGCCTGCGCGAATATAGGGTCGCGCCCATTTTGTTCTGCTGCAGTCTTCATGGCAGCAAGCCAATAAGACTGCGCTTTCTTACCTGCAGCGTTCCCTGCTGAATCAATTACCGCTGCCGATCCCATAGTAGCGCTTGGAACCATATAGATCTCATCTGCGCTTAGAGAAATATAGGCACCTGCAGATAATGCCCTGTTATTGACGTAGGCAACTGTCTTAATGGGTGAATCGGACAGTAACTTTGCAATTTCCCCTGCTGCATCCACAGCACCGCCAGGGGTATTCACCTCGAAAATGACAAGATCTGCATCAGCTGCTTCAGCAGTGGTCAGCGCACGCTCCAAAAAAGCCGAGAGTCCCTTTTCCACCGTTTCTTCAATCGGAACATGGTAAACGATCTTCTCTTTTGCAGAAGCCGATGATCCCCATAATGAAGACACGGTGAACAGCAATCCAAATAAGAGTACAGATAAATAACGCCAAATTTTCAGGCAGAACGCCCCCTTTCCCGTATTAAACGCTGTAAGTGCCACCAATTCCAGGAGGATACTTACCAGAAAAAATTCAGCCCGCAACTAAAATTCGAATAAGGGCAAGCGAAGCAACCCTTCACTCTGTTCTTTAGTTATTACGTATGTATATGAAAAAAGTTTCAAAAAAAGCAAATAAATTTGAGAGGTCCCTATTATCTCGGGCTTGGTTCCCATAATATACGCATAAATATCGTGAAATACACAAAAACCACAGGCAATTTGCCTGCGGTTAGGTTTCGAGTTTTAAGTTTCGAGTTTAAGATAGATGTTGTTGTACTAATTTGTTTACTAGAGAACCATCCGCTTTACCTTTAACTTTAGGCATTAAAGCTCCCATAACTCTCCCCATATCTGCTTTGGATGTTGCATTGACTTCTTCCATCGTTTGTTTAACAATGTTAGAAATCTCTTCTTCTGAAAGTTGCTCAGGCATATATGCCTCTACGTATACTAGTTCGGTGCGGACTTTATCCACGAGATCGGAACGACCTGCGTTTTCAAACTCCTGGAGGGAGTCTTTGCGTTGTTTTAATTCGCGAGAGAGCACTGTCAATTCTTCATCATCTGTTAAATCTTGTCTCTGCTTCAGAGCTTCGTTTTGAATAGAAGCTTTCAGCATCCGGATAACAGATAGTTTGTCCTTTTCCTTGTTCTTCATCGCTTGTTTCATATCATTATTTAAACGCTCGAGAAGACTCATCTTTCCACCCTCTCTTAGAATTTACGTTTTCTAGCAGCTTCAGACTTTTTCTTACGTTTTACGCTTGGTTTTTCATAAAATTCACGCTTCCTAGCTTCCTGAAGCGATCCTGCTTTAGATACAGTACGTTTGAAACGACGAAGAGCATCTTCAAGCGATTCGTTTTTACGAACGACGGTTTTAGACATCTCTTTCCCTCCCTCCGAAAACAACACACTAACTCAAGTTGTCAACATGTTATACATGTACTAAACAATTATAATATATC
Organism: Peribacillus sp. NPDC060253; assembly: GCF_042727425.1. Taxonomy (NCBI): domain Bacteria; kingdom Bacillati; phylum Bacillota; class Bacilli; order Caryophanales; family Bacillaceae; genus Peribacillus; species Peribacillus sp. NPDC060253. The sequence continues at coordinate 30,405 of NZ_JBHXAS010000031.1, read as the reverse complement.
ATCTTTAGCAGGTCAACCAATAAAACCAAACTTATTTTGAATATTATCATGTTATTATCATAATTTTTCACTAAACGATCAAGAAATCCTGTTTATAGCATGTCTCACCTAAATGGACCATAAGCTTATTATGAGGTGAGAGTCATGTATGAGCTATTTTTATTCCTTTTATTCATTGGGATATTTCTTGCAGGTATGTCGGTTTTACGAATCGGACTGTTCAATATGTCAGGTGCCGCATTAAAAACTTTCCTCTCAAAGGTAACGGATAAGCCTTGGAAAGGTTTTATCGCCGGAACCCTATTTACGGGCATCCTGCAGAGCAGCTCGGCTGTCATGGTTATGACTGTCGGCCTCGTTTCTGCAGGAAGTTTATCATTCCCTCAAACAATCGGTATTATTCTTGGAACGAATATCGGCTCCACACTTACAGCAGAGTTCATGACCTTCTCTTTGGATCGTTGGATCATTCCCGGAGTCATCAGCGGCGCTTTCCTTTGCTTCATGCCAAAAGTATTATCGAGAAGCTTAGGGATGTCCTTGATCGGCATCTCAGCGATTTTCGCGGCGATGAGTGGTTTTAAAATGCTTTCCACACCGATTGCAGCCTATCCTTCCATTCAAACGCTCATCCATTACATAGAGGGCCATATGAGTTATGCCCTATTGGCCGGGATTTTAATAACGGCACTTATTCACTCAAGTTCAGCAACCATCGGGATAGCCATGAGCTTCTTAATGAATGGGGAGTTATCCGTCGCTTCTGCCATCATCATCATGCTTGGTTCCAATATAGGCACCTGCATCACCGGATACATGGCCAGCATCGGTTCTGGCAGACAAGCTGCATTTACGGCTTATGCGCATATTTGGCTAAACGTCATCGGGGTTTGTGCATTCCTTCCTTTTGTGGACATACTGGAACGAACGGCTGCCTTTTTCACCGAAAACAAGGGGATACAACTCGCCCATGCAAGTGTCATTTTCAATATCTTGACTTCTTTGGCAGTCTTGCCTTTAGCACGCCAATTCTCAAACTTCATTCTTTTATTGCATCGTCCTCATAGAAGAAAATAAAGAGGTATCAAAAACTGATTTTTGGGACAGCCCGTAGCGACAAAAGGTGCAACCGATTATTATAATTGCTTATATAGCTTAAAAAGATCAAACCACTCAATATAAGAAGTTTTACCTTCAATTCGTGAGTGAGTTCCACACCTTAATATTGTGCTTTCACTCGTGAGTTTCGCCGGTTTACTCGTGAGTTTCGATTTACCCCTCAAAATTGAGCTTTTCTTCGTAATTTTGGGGCATTTCCTTACTCAAAACCTGCGCCCTACTCGTGAGTTTCGATTTACCCTCAAAATTGAGCTTTTCTTCGTAATTTCGGGGCATTTCCTCACTCAATACCTGCGCCTTACTCGTGAGTTTTGTGCTTTTACTCGTGAGTTTTGCGCTTTACTCGTGAGTTTTGCCGGTTTACTCGTGAATTTTGTGCTTTTACTCGTGAGTTTTGTGCTTTCACTCGCGAGTTTCGCCGGTTTACTCGTGAGTTTTGTGCTTTTACTCGTGAGTTTCGGCCGCTTACTCGCGAGTTTTGTGCTTTTACTCGTGAATTTCGGCTGTTTACTCGTGAGTTTCGATTTACCCCTCAAAATTGAGCTTTTCTTCGTAATTTCGGGGCATTTCCTTACTCGTGAGTTTTGCTCATTTCCGGGACAATAAGTACTAAAATAGCATTTTTAATGAAGGTCAATACGTAGGATGACATCATAGCAATATCTCAAGCATTTAAGGAATAAAAAAAAGGCGGAGAAAATTTATTCTCCGCCTTTTTTTTCACTTGAAAAATTAATAATCTGAGTCAGCAGTTAAGCCTTTTAAGATGGACACACCTGCACTCGCACCAATTCTCGTTGCACCCGCTTCAATCACTTTCTGGGCATCACTCGTGTTGCGGACCCCACCTGAAGCTTTGACACCGATATCCGGGCCGACCGTTTTTCTCATAAGCGCGACATCTTCAACAGTTGCACCGCCAGTTGAAAAACCAGTTGATGTTTTTACGAAATCCGTTCCCGCTTTTACGGCAAGTTCACAAGCACGGACTTTTTCTTCCTCAGTCAATAATGAGGTTTCAATGATTACTTTTGAAAGAGCCTTACCAGTAGCTGCCGCTACTACAGCACGAATATCCCGCTCTACCAGCTCATCATCCTTGTCCTTCAATGCGCCGATATTGATCACCATATCGACTTCGTGAGCGCCATTGCAGATGGCATCTTTTGTTTCAAATGCTTTGGTTTCCGGTGTAGTTGCACCAAGAGGGAACCCGATAACCGTACAAACTTTTACTTCTGAACCTTCCAAAAGTTCGCTTGCATACTTCACCCAAGTTGGGTTTACGCATACGGAAGCAAAGTTATACTCTCTCGCTTCTTCGCATAATACCTTTATTTGCTCTTTCGTTGCATCTGCTTTTAATAACGTGTGGTCAATTAAACCTGCTACATTTTGTGACATTAATAATCCTCCTCAAAAAACAATCTATACCTAGTTGTACGTACCTCTCATCATACCATAGTTTCTCCACTTTGACGATATATATAGTCTTTACCCTAATGTTCCAAGATAACACATCAAATAGTGGATAAAAAAAAAGACAGCGAAAAACGCTGTCTTAAATATTAACGGCTTGTTGCAACGGAAAATCTTTGACAACCGTCACGAACTGACCTTCACTAAAAGGATAGCCAGACTTTATAATCTTCACTTTTACGATTTCACCAACCATGTCATCCGAGGCCGGGAAAACGATTTTCATGTAATTATCGGAATAGCCTTCATAAAGACCATTTTCAAGCTTCGTCTCAGGAATGACTTCAAGAACTTCCCCCTCGAATCGGGAGGCATACTCTTTTGCCAGCTGATCAGACAAAGCGATAAGTCGGTGGACGCGTTCGTTTTTAACATCTTCATCCACTTGATCTTCCATACGCGCAGCCGGAGTCCCAGTCCGTTTTGAATAAGGGAAGACATGGAGTTCGGAGAATTTATATTTTTCTATAAAGTTATATGTCTCCATGAATTCTTCTTCCGTTTCACCTGGAAAACCTACAATGACATCAGAGGTAACGGCAAGACCTGGGAGTGCAATTTTCAACTTTTCAATGCGATCACCGAAGAAATCCATCGTATATTTTCGTCTCATCCGTTTTAAAACCGTATCTGACCCCGATTGGATCGGAATATGCAAATGACGTACCACTTTTTTCGATTTGGTAAGCACTTCAATGATTTCATCCGTAATTTGACTGGCTTCAATGGACGAAATACGGATACGCTTCAACCCATCGATCTTTTCCAAGTCACGCAGCAGCATAGCCAAATTATAGTCCTTCAGGTCGTCTCCGTATCCCCCAGTATGAATTCCTGTCAAGACTAGCTCTTTATACCCTGCCTCGACAAGCTGCTCTGCTTGATGAACGACTTCCTTTGGATCGCGGGAACGCATTAAGCCACGAGCCCATGGAATGATACAGAAAGTGCAGAAATTATTGCAGCCTTCCTGAATCTTAAGTGAAGCGCGGGTACGGTCTGTAAAAGCAGGTACATCCAGCTCTTCGTAAACACGGTTTTTCATGATATTTCCGACAGCATTGATTGGTTCACGTTCAACCTTGAACTGCTCGATGTAATCAAGAAGTTTAACCCTGTCCTGTGTTCCTACAACAATATCCACACCTGGTATGGCCATGATTTCAGCTGGCGATGTCTGAGCGTAGCATCCCGTTACCGCTATGACGGCATTCGGATTTTTACGAATGGCACGACGGATGACCTGACGGCTCTTCTTATCGCCAGTATTGGTCACCGTGCATGTGTTGATGACATATACATCTGATGTGTTTTCAAACTCAACACGATCATATCCTCCAGTTTTGAATAATTGCCAAATAGCCTCTGTTTCATAATGATTTACTTTACAGCCTAATGTATGGAAAGCGACCGTTGCCATTTTTCATCACCTCAAAAGTTCTACATGATAAGAAACAGCGGAAAGTGCATATAAAGGTGCTGTTTCAGTTCTTAATATTCTTGGTCCAAGACCGCAAGCTACAAAACCGGCATAGGACAGTTTTTCGATTTCCTTCTCTGCTAAGCCACCTTCAGGACCAAACACGAACAGAATCGATTGCCCAGCGGTGATATCTTTCAAGACAGAAGCAAGAACGGAAGTTTCCCCCCGTTTTGCCTCTTCTTCAAAAGCGACTAATTTATGATCAAAACCGGAAGCATACCCAGCTATCTGATCTGCCGTCATCGGATCCTTGATGGCAGGGACAACCGTGCGGTGAGACTGCTCAGCCGCCTCTTTTGCAATCTTCTGGAGCCTCTCCAATTTCTTACCTACCTTTTTGCGGTCCCATTTTACCACCGAACGAGCAGCAATAAAAGGGATAAATTCATTGGCACCCAGTTCAGTGCCCTTTTGAACGATATATTCCAATTTATCCCCTTTAGGCAGACCGCTCGCTATTACAACCTTTACAGGAAGTTCCTTTTCTTCATTCTTCCATTCGATCACGGTTCCTATAACAGAATGATCCGTAATTTCCGAAATTTCCGTGACAGCAGCCATGCCGCTAGCTTTCACCGTAATGATCCGCTCTCCTGGTCCCATTCTCATCACCCTGGCGATATGGTGAAAATCATCGCCAGATATCGTCACCGTGTTTCCAATGATGTCTTCATCGTTAAGAAAATACCGTTGCACACTGCCACCTACTTCGTCTAGTCTAAAAAACTTACAGGCTAACAGTCCGGTTTCCCGAGTGCAAGCCGTGCAAAGATTCAAGCTAAAAAAAGGTACCCTGACTATCAAAAGACCCGATAACCAGAGTAACTTTTTTCATTTAATCATTTCTTTTCGCGATTATTGCTACCCAATCTTCCATCAAGATCGTTTCCTCAACAGTGAAGCCAGATGCTATAATCGCATCCTTCACATCTTGTTTCTTTGGTTGAATGATCCCAGAAGCTATAAAATATCCGCCAGGTTTAACCACCTTCGCCACATCATCCGTAAAACGCATGATGACTTCGGCAAGAATATTCGCCACGACGACATCCGCTTGTTCATTCACACCATCCAACAAGTTGCCTTGTGAAACGGTCACTCTATCCTGCACATTATTCAGCTCTACATTCTGTATAGCTGACTGTACAGCCACTTCATCCAAATCAAGGGACTGGATTTTTTTTGCGTCCAATAATGCAGCCGCAATGCTTAGAACGCCTGAACCCGTTCCTACATCAACAACTAAATCCCCAGAGCGTACTGTACGTTCCAGCGCTTGGATGCACATGACGGTTGTCGGATGTGTACCCGTTCCAAAGGCCATGCCGGGATCAAGTTCAATGATCAATTCGTCACTGCTAACTGGAGTGTAATCTTCCCATGTTGGCACGATGGTGAAACGCTCGGAAATCTTGACAGGATTATAATATTTTTTCCAAGCGGTCGCCCACTCTTCTTCATTCACTTCACTAATTGAAACAACATTCTTCCCAAGGTCTATATCGAAAAGAAGGAGATTATTGATTGATTCCTTAATGGCATCAACCGTTTCACCAAGGAAGCTGTTAACTGGCAAATATGCCTTAATCAATACACCTTCATCCGGATAATCATCTGGGTTCAAGTGGTAGATTTCGCCAAAAACATTTTCGCGTTCCTTGACTAATTCTAGAGGATCCTCAATGACAACACCGCTGGCACCTGCCTCATGAAGAATATTCGAAACAGGTTCAACCGCTTCATTCGTTGTTTGGATTGCAAATTCAGACCACTTCATAATCTACCAACTCCCAATTTGTTCTTTTACTTTTATTCACCTATCTTTAAAAGCACGCTTTACTTTTGAGAAAAAGCCATCATCTTGTTCATCTATATCTTGTCCGCTTATATCGCTGAACTCACGAAGCAGTTCCTTTTGTTTATCCGTTAATTTTTTAGGTGTGACCACTAACACGACGACATGCTGATCTCCTTGGCCATATCCTCTAACATTCGGAACACCTTTTCCTTTTAAACGGAAACGAGTGCTAGTTTGTGTACCAGCAGGAATTTTCAGCTTCACTTTTCCATGCAGCGTCGGTACTTCGATTTCGTCCCCTAATGCCGCTTGAGCATAAGTAACTGGCATTTCACAATAAATATCATCGCCATCACGTTCAAAGAACTCATGGCTGCGCACATGGAAGACTACATACAGGTCTCCAGCTGGTCCGCCATTGATTCCTGGCTCACCTTGGCCAGTTACACGCAATTGCTGACCATCATCAATTCCGGCTGGCACCTTGACTTGGATCTTTTTACGTTTTTGTACTTTCCCGTCACCGCCGCATGTTGAACATTTACTAGGAATGATTTTTCCTGTTCCTTGGCAATGATGACATGCTCTCCGGTTCACAATCCTTCCGAACGCTGTGTTTTGTTCAACATTCAATTGACCGGTTCCATGACAATGGGAACAGTTTTCCACTTTTGTACCTGGTTTAGCGCCAGATCCTTTACATGTATCACAATTCTCTTCACGCGGAATTTCGATTTCAGTATCTTTTCCAAATGCTGCCTCTTCAAAAGAAAGCGTCATCGTATACTGTAAATCTGCCCCTTGACGAGGTGCATTAGGATCTCTCCTGCGCCCGCCGCCGCCAAAGAAGCTGCTGAAAATATCTTCAAATCCGCCAAAACCACCAAAGTCCTGACCGCCAAAGCCCTGATTTGGATCTGTATGTCCGAATTGGTCATAATGGGCCTTTTTCTGTTCGTCACTCAATACTTCGTAAGCTTCCTTAATTTCCTTGAATTTATCCGCAGCATCGTCCGCTTTATTAATATCAGGGTGATATTGTTTGGAGAGCTTTCGATACGCTTTTTTGATTTCATCCTTCGAAGCACTCTTCGAAAGGCCTAACACCTCATAATAATCGCGTTTACTCATATCTAAAATCCACTCCCGATTCGTTTCACATAAAGGTAATATTATCACTGAACGAAGATAATAATCAACTAGAAAAGCACAAACGGCCTGAACACTTTTTTGTATCTGATCCTGCCAACATCATTTTGTACACTTTATTCTCAGGAATCCTTCCCCCATCAGCAACTGTTGATGTTGACACTTCCTGACAATGATTCCATACATTGTAAAAAAAGCCAAAGTCAAGATAACCTGACTTTGACTTTTCTGTAATGGCAGGCAGAAATTCACTGCCCAATATATCAGTGTCCCGCTTGGGTCACTTTTTATTTTTTCTCTTCTTCGTTAACTTCCGTGTATTCTGCATCTACTACATTATCGTCTTTTGCACCGGCTTCGCCAGCACCAGCTTCGCTAGCTTGCTGAGCTTTTGCCGCTTCTTCATAAAGCTTCATTGTCAAAGCTTGAACGATTTCGTTAAGTGCATCTTTTTTCACGCGGATTTCTTCCAGCTCATTTTTCTCGATGGCAGCTTTCAGTTCATCCTTCGCTTCGTTTGCTTTTGTTACTTCCGCTTCATCCACTTTTCCTTCTAGATCTTTAAGCGTTTTTTCCGTTTGGAAGACTAGTTGATCTGCTTCGTTACGAAGTTCAACTTCTTCTTTACGTTGTTTGTCGCTATCAGCATTTTCTTCCGCTTCACGTACCATGCGGTCGATTTCTTCATCAGAAAGACCAGAAGATGATTTGATGGTGATTGCTTGTTCTTTGTTTGTGCCAAGATCCTTCGCACGAACGTTTACGATACCATTTTTATCAATGTCGAAAGTTACTTCGACTTGTGGAATTCCGCGCGGTGCCGGTGGAATGTCACTCAATTGGAAACGGCCAAGCGTTTTGTTATCTGCTGACATCGGACGCTCACCTTGAAGAACATGGATATCAACTGCTGTTTGATTATCAGCCGCTGTTGAGAATACTTGTGATTTACTTGTTGGAATCGTTGTATTACGGTCGATTAATTTCGTGAATACTCCGCCCATCGTTTCAATTCCAAGTGAAAGTGGAGTTACGTCAAGAAGAACAACGTCTTTAACATCTCCAGTTAATACGCCACCTTGAATCGCAGCACCCATGGCCACTACTTCATCAGGGTTAACACCTTTGCTTGGTTCTTGACCGATTTCCTTTTTGATTGCTTCAACAACCGCAGGAATACGCGTTGATCCACCAACAAGGATGACTTTATCAATTTCAGATGCTGAAAGACCTGCATCTTTCATTGCTTGACGAGTAGGTCCCATTGTACGTTCCACAAGACCAGAAGAAAGCTCATCGAATTTAGCTCTAGTCATCGTTACGTCCAAGTGAAGCGGGCCAGCGTCTCCAGCAGTGATGAATGGTAATGAAATTTGTGTAGAAGTTACACCTGAAAGATCTTTTTTCGCTTTTTCAGCAGCATCTTTCAAACGTTGAACGGCCATTTTGTCTTTAGAAAGATCGATTCCATTTTCTTTCTTGAATGCTTCTACTAGATAGTCAATGATGACTTGGTCGAAATCATCTCCACCTAGACGGTTGTCACCGGCAGTGGACTTAACTTCGAATACGCCATCTCCAAGTTCCATGACCGATACGTCAAATGTACCGCCGCCAAGGTCGAATACAAGAATCGTTTGATCTTCTTCCGTTTTATCCAAACCGTATGCAAGTGCTGCAGCTGTCGGTTCGTTGATGATACGTTCCACTTCAAGACCAGCAATTTGTCCAGCATCCTTAGTCGCTTGACGTTCTGCATCATTGAAGTAAGCCGGTACAGTGATGACCGCTTTTGTCACTTTTTCGCCTAGATACTCTTCAGCGTAAGTTTTTAAGTATTGAAGGATGATGGCAGAAACTTCCTGCGGAGAGTATTCTTTTCCTTCAATGACTTCTTTATGGTTTGTACCCATATGACGTTTAATGGAAATGATCGTATTAGGGTTTGTAATCGCTTGGCGTTTTGCCACTTCCCCAACTTGTCTTTCTCCATTTTTGAATGCAACTACGGATGGTGTTGTACGGTTTCCTTCTGGATTCGGGATTACTTTTGGTTCCCCGCCTTCAAGTACAGATACACAAGAGTTTGTTGTACCTAAGTCAATACCAATAATCTTGCTCATAGTTTCACTACCTCCCAATTATTTATATGTAAAATCTTTATTCGTTCACTTTTACCATTGCAGGTCGAATGACTCGGTCTTTAAGAAGGTATCCTTTTTGGAATTCCTCGACGATGATGTTAGAACCGAAGTTTTCATCTTGAACTTGCATGACCGCTTGATGCAAACGCGGATCGAACTCTTCACCAACCGAACTGATCGGCTCGATGCCTTCTTTAGTCAATGCATCTATAATCGCTTTGTAGACCATTTCCATGCCGGATAGCAGGGATTTTGTCTGTTCATTTTCCGCTTCGATTTTTGTAGCTCTTTCAAAATTATCAAGAGCCTCCACTAAATCAATCGCAATACTTTGAACTCTATATTTTTGAGCCGCCTCCATATCAAGCTTGGCACGGCGTCTTGAATTATCAAAATCGGCCTGCAGACGAAGATAACGGTTATCCATTTCTTCGATTTTTGCCTGAAGCTCAACAATCTTATCATGAGCCAATTGAAGTTCATCTTTTTCAACCGGAGTTTCCTCCTGGTTTTGTTCCGCTTCAGCGAAAACTGCTTCTGCAGCGCTTTCCTCGATTGTTTCATTTTCCAATGTTTGTTCTTCGTTTTTATTTTCTGTCACAATCTCACCTCCCTAAAAGGGTTATACAATTTATGCTAAAGTAATATGCCAGGCTGCGGAATCTGCACTCCGCCACCTTAACAATATTACCTTTGCTCCTATTTTTGATACAGTTTTGTCATCAGGGCCGTTAAATCTTTCGAGAAAAACGAAAGCAAACTGATCACTCTCGAATATTCCATTCTCGTAGGACCCAAGATGGCCAATGTGCCCACTTGCTCCTGTCCGATTGAGTAGGTTGCGGTAATCAAGCTGCAGTCATCGAGCACTGTATTTTGATTTTCACGACCAATCTTGACGTGGATGCCAGAAGGATTTTGGGTAATGAGTTCATAAAACCCTTGTTCCTGCTCAATCATTGATAACAGTGTGCTCACTTTAGCAATATCATGGAACTCCGGCTGCCTCAGCATATTCGTTTTCCCGCCGAAAAAGATTTTTTCGGGCTTAGTATCAGTCAGCGTCTCCGCCAGGACCGATACCATCGATCCATAGTTATGAATGTGGCGGCTCAAAAGAACAGCCACTTCCTTATAAATCTTATCCTTTAGATCTATAAGCGGAACATCGACCAATCGGGCATTTAATATGTTCACCATCTTTTCGATTTCGTTTATATCAAACGAAGGAGGTAAGGAAATCATTCGATTTTCTACATGACCTGTATCAGTAATAATAATGGCGATAGCCGTTTCAGGACTCAACGGAATGATCTGAATCTTTTTCAGCTTATGTTCATTCACTTTTGGCCCTAGTACAATCGCCGTATAATTTGTCAGTTCCGAAAGGATTTTCGCTGACTTCTGAACGATTTTTTCCAATTCATAAATTCGTTCCACAAAAACGGATTTTAATAACTTCATTTCATTCTTTTTCGGAGCTTGAGGAGAAAGTAAATGATCCACATAATATCTATACCCTTTTTCAGAAGGAATTCTACCGGAAGATGTATGGGTTTTTTCTAAAAAGCCCATTTCTTCCAGATCGGACATTTCATTGCGGATTGTGGCAGAGCTGAACGTAATTTCATCTTTCTTCGACAAGCTTCGTGACCCGACTGGCTGGGCAGAATGGATAAAATCCTCGATTATCACTTGCAGAATCAATAATTGACGATCAGTTAGCATGTATGATCACCTCTGTTAGCACTCTATCTCTCCGAGTGCTAATATACTAATAAATTATCAAATGAAGCTTATGATGTCAACAATGAAAACCGCTAATTCATCGTTAAATAACAAGAGATTTTCTTATTCTGATTCAATAACGCCTAAAAACGATTGGAACACCTCATTCCCAAGCAGTTTCCCCTGCTCGGTCAAGCGTACGAACCCACCTTCAATCAATAGCAGACCTTTTGCAGATTCTTCTTCGAGCGGTTTCCTGAAAATCTCCGTCATTTCAACAAAAAATTTATTCTTGAAGTTCTCCAATGAAACTCCTTCTGTTTTCCGGAGTCCCAAAAACATCTCCTCTTCCATTTTTTCATGAAGCGGAACTGGATGTTCCTCCAATACCGGCAGCTGGTTTTCCATCAATGGTGCGATATATTTCTTCACCGGTCCATGATTGGCCACTCTTTTTCCACCAGTATAGCCATGAGCTCCGGCACCAATCCCATAATACTCCACATTATCCCAATATGTCAGATTGTGCCGGCTTTCAAACCCTGCCCGGGCAAAATTACTGATTTCATATTGGTGGTTACCATGCTTCTCCATCTCTTCCATCAGCCGCTCATACATTGAAGCCTCGAGCTCCTGAGGCGGCAGATTTAATTTACCTCTTCGCATTTGATTATAAAAAACCGTCTTCGGCTCAACAATCAATGAGTAACTGGAATAGTGCGGCAATTGAAGGGCGATGGCTTTATCTAGCGTGTCCTTGAAATCTTCCATCGTTTGCCCCGGCAGCCCGTAAATCAAATCGATGCTGATATTCGTAAAGCCCACCTCTTGAGCCAAATGAATCGTTTCATATACCTCAGAAGCCCGGTGAGTCCGACCAATTCGTTTCAATAATTCATCATTGAAGCTTTGCACTCCAAAGCTAAGTCTGTTGACACCTGAACGATAAAGGATCTCGAGTTTTTCTTTCGAAAGATCTCCTGGATTGGCTTCAAAAGTATATTCAGCTTTTTTCGGATCAAATGGGAGCGTTTCATTTATTGCTTCACATAAGAATGCCAGCTGCTTTTCATCCAAAGAGGTCGGTGTCCCTCCACCGACGAAAACCGTGTCCAATCCTGTTGTCGGGTACTTGGAAAGCTGCATCACCATTTCTCTTTTCATCATCTGTAAATATTCGTCGACCGGCTGTCCCTGTAAAAACACTTTATTAAAATCACAATAGTGACAGATATGTTCACAAAATGGTATATGGAGGTAGGCGCTTTTAATCATTGTGTTCACAACCTTTAATCGTATGAGTCGATAGAAAAAGAGGCTAGATTTCCTCTACCCTCTTTTTTCTTTCTATCGTTTATTTTCATTATTTTTTTGGTGTCGTATCATCCATTTTCAAAACAGCCATGAAAGCTTCTTGCGGCACTTCAACGGAACCTACCTGTTTCATCCGCTTTTTACCTTCTTTCTGTTTTTCGAGCAACTTACGTTTACGGGATATATCGCCGCCGTAACATTTAGCCAATACGTTTTTGCGCATTGCACTAATCGAAGAACGGGCCACGATTTTTTGCCCGATAGCTGCTTGGATCGGCACTTCAAATTGTTGTCTTGGAATCAATTTCTTCAATTTTTCAACGATGACTTTACCTCGTTCATAGGCGAAATCCTTATGAACGATGAAACTTAAGGCATCGACAGTTTCAGCATTCAGCAAGATATCCATCTTCACAAGCTTGGACGGCTGGTAACCGATTAACTCATAGTCAAATGAAGCATAGCCTCTTGTATTAGATTTCAGTTGATCGAAGAAATCATACACGATTTCGGATAATGGTATTTCATAATGAATGCTTACACGAGTCTCATCGATATATTCCATATCAATGAAGTTACCGCGTTTATTTTGACAGATTTCCATGATCGTTCCGACGAACTCCGTCGGTGCCATCATCGTTGCTTTTACATATGGCTCCTCAACTCGTTCTATCTTTTGAGCATCAGGCATATTAGACGGGTTATCCACTTTCAGGACCGTTCCGTCAGTCTGGATAACATCATAAATAACACTCGGGGCTGTTGTAATCAGATCAATCTTGAATTCGCGTTCAATCCGTTCCTGGATTATTTCCATATGAAGGAGTCCAAGGAAGCCGCAACGGAAACCGAAGCCCAATGCTTGGGATGATTCCGCTTCAAACTGTAGCGCCGAATCGTTCAATTCCAATTTCTCCAAAGCATCCCGTAGATCATTGAATTTCGATGCGTCAATTGGATATAAACCGCAATATACCATCGGATTCATCTTCCGGTAACCCGGCAACGGTTCTACCGCACTATTCACGGCACCTGTGATCGTATCACCAACAGTCGTGTCACTGACGTTTTTAATGGCTGCAGTAAGGAAACCTACATCACCGACGTTCAGTTCATCCAACTGTTGGGTTTTTGGATTGAAGACACCCAATTCGGTTACATCAAATTCCTTGCCAGTGGACATCATTTTGATTTTGTCGCCCACTTTAATGGAACCTTCAACAACACGGATATAGGCAACCACACCACGATATGCATCAAACAGCGAATCGAAAATAAGTGCCTTGAATGGGGCATCAGGGTCTCCCTGCGGTGCCGGCACTAATTCTACGACCTGCTCCAAAATCTCCTCGATTCCGATTCCCGCCTTAGCCGAAGCCAAAACTGCATCAGAAGCATCCAATCCGATTACTTCCTCGATTTCTCCACGTACTCGTTCCGGATCGGCACTCGGCAAGTCAATTTTATTGATGACAGGAATGATTTCCAGGTTGTTGTCCAATGCCAAATAAACGTTTGCAAGCGTTTGGGCCTCAATGCCCTGTGCCGCATCGACAACAAGGACAGCACCTTCACACGCCGCAAGGCTTCTTGAAACCTCATAAGTAAAATCGACATGTCCCGGTGTATCAATAAGATGGAAAATATATTCTTCGCCATCTTTCGCATTATATTTCAATTGAATGGCATTCAATTTAATCGTAATTCCACGCTCACGCTCTAAATCCATGGAATCCAACAGTTGACTCTTCATTTCACGCTGAGTCATGGCGTTCGTTTTTTCAATGATACGATCCGCCAATGTTGATTTACCATGATCAATATGAGCGATGATGGAAAAGTTACGAATCTTTGATTGTCTTTTTAATTTTTCTTCTCTATTCATGACGTTCACTCCCACTAGTCGACACAATACACTATTTTTCATTATATCAATAGAAAATGCAAGATTCAACAGAATAGTTACAAAAGAAGCATCATTGTAAGGCAAAGCATCAAAAAAGGCTGCATGCCGGATTCGGATGCAACCTTTTGATAGAGCCCACTCAACTAGATCATATCTATAAGTGCTTGAAAGGCTCCTGATATGGTATCACCAAGCGTTTTGCCGATCGATGAGAAAAAGTTGAAGGCCTTCATTTCTTCAAGCTTTTCTTTTTTCGTCTCCAAATCATGACTCGTTACTTTTTGGCCAAGAATATCCGCTTCCATCTCCCCTTGGTCCGATTGGTTGATAATGAATGCACTATTCAAGGAGGGATCTTCATACCCCTTCATTTTTTTCATCCCATCGTTCGCCTGCTGCATCCCAATTAGAACACCTAAAAATAACACGAGCACAATCCCTGTACATTTCAACCAAAATCGAACCATGATCGAGAACTCCTTTCAAATTACTTCGCTTCCGATTCCCCAGTCGTTTTATCCACCGCCTTGGCATCCCAATAGAATTCACTGAAAACATCGGAAAAGGCATCGACTGTCAAGTACATTTCTTCGAAAGTATTATCGACTCCGCCAATTTCAATGAGCATGGCATTGCCTGATAAATCTTGATTATATATACCATTATGGCTAGATCCGCCCTGTTTCATAACACCGCGTGAAATACCTGGGTATTTTTTTTCCAATGCTTTATGAAGCTTATTGGCAAGCGCGGCATTTTTTTCAAAGTTCGGGTTATTGCCACCGATCACGAAGGCGATCTTGGCATACTCTTTACCATTGATTGTAATGGTCGTATTTTTTTTCCGTTTTGAATCGCGATGGATATCAATGAGATATTCCAAATCTTTATTATTGGCCATTGCAGTCTGCACGGATTTTCGGGATTCTTGATAGGATTTAGTATAATTCAATCCTTTATTATTCAGACTACCCATGATATCCGTTCTATCGAGCGAGGAACCAATCCCCTTATCAGCTAGATCTTCCACCATCCGTTCCCCGAGTTTCGTAATATTGATCTTAGAGTGGTAGGCAAGGTCCGGATTGGTCACACCTTTTAAATAAGGAAGATACGATTCCCGGTTATGGCTATGATAAATCTCAACCACTTTCCGCCCATTGGTCGTTTGTTTAGGCTGATTGGCCACTCCTTTTTCCGGTTCTTCAATCTCATCCAGGTTTTGCAGGGATGCATCCCTTTCTTCATTCAGGACGTCTAGAGGCGGCGACGATTCATACGGCATATTCGTATAATTCGTTCCTTCCCCAGCGACGAGGATCTCATTATCAAAAATTGAAAAGCCAGGAAGTTCCCGGCCAAGTAAACTTCGCGGGTCCTCCAATGAAATGTTGGTCGATACCTTTATCAACTGTTTCGTGATCACCGATTCTTGTTTCCCTTCTGGCAGGGCATTAAAAAAATAATGGTTTTCATTGGCCAGCATCGAGAACAGCATTTTCCCTGAAAATTGGTTGGCTACAGTATGTACGGAATCCGAAGATATCCGATACTCAGGTCTTAGGGAAGTCATGACCCCACTGACTGAAAAAACAAAAAGAAGCAAGGCGAGAATACCTAGAAAAGTTTTTATAATTGTTGATCCGTGAATGGCTGTTATGATCCCTGGGGAATATCTTCTTTTCATCCTTCCACCCTCTCTACAGCTTGTCTATTAATACCTATGACTTTGCTAGAAAGGGTAGAACACCATTTTTGGGCACTAAAAAGGATTTAACGGGTGTAGTAGCCAGTATTTTCTTGATTTATTGAGTTATGCAACGCTGCATTCAACCCATTAGCTATCAAATTGGCCATATCCTCAATGAAAACATCCACTTCTTTCGGTGTAACCATTAAATTTTGACCGAGCGGTGACAGCACCTCATAAATCAATTTCCGCTTCTCTTCATCAGGGAGGACACCTATCATTCCCATGAAGGTTTGGCGTTCCTTCTCCCCTGGCATATCTTCATCGGTCAGCTTTGTACGCTTTCCAAAACTGAATCCGGCGGGAGCCAACGAACGTGATGGTCTGTCACCTTCATTCATTTCCTTGCCAAAATGCTTCAAAATATAATCAATCGTATCGCTAGCAATCGCTACAGCATCAACGACGGTAGGTATCCCAATGGCTATTACAGGAACTCCAAGTGTATCCTGACTTATTTCCTTTCGTTTATTACCTACACCAGAGCCAGGATGAATGCCTGTATCCGTAATTTGAATCGTTGAGTTTACACGATCGATCGAACGGGCAGCCAAAGCATCAACGACGATCAGGAAATCGGGGTTACTTTTCTCAATGACACCTTTTATGATGTCACTCGTTTCAATTCCTGTAATTCCCATCACGCCTGGAGAAATAGCACTGACTGGCCGATACCCTTCCTTAACGGACTCCGGCTGCAACTCGAACAAATGCCTCGTGACTACAAGGTTCTCAACGACTGCAGGCCCCAGGGCATCAGGAGTAACATTCCAATTACCCAGTCCGACAACTAAACAACTGCTTTCCTTGGTGATTTTATTCCGTTTTAAGAAATAAGCCAGTTCATCGGCAAACACCTTTTCTACCCTCTGCTGCGTATCCGTATCCTGCTGACGGATCCCCTGGACTTCGATAGTTAAATAACTGCCCTGTTTTTTACCAATTTCTTTTTCCCCCTCCGCCGTGACTTCGACTAAGGATACCTTCAGATCATCCACATCTTTTTCCTTAATGATGACCCCTTCAATATGGGATACATCCACTTCCTCAACAACACCTTTATGTTCAAGGGCAATTTCCTTTGCTTCAATCGCCAAATCTGTTCGAATTCCGTATTTACTAAGATCCAAATGTTTTTCCATAGCGCCCTCCTGCTGTTTGAATTGTATCTAATCTAGTAATTTCACTAGTCTCTCTTAAACATTCTGTCGTTTTTGCTTTTTTATTATTCATTTTTTTGGTACAATCAATTATGACGAGATGAATTTATTCCAGAAATTATAATTCCTTTTCGATTCTCAATCTGAAGTATTGCATATTCATGAGCAGTCTGATAGAATATCACTTGTGCTATTTGATATGGATTTGAAAAGTCGAGTTCATATAATCTCGATTTCTTTGTAGGAGGTGAACGGAATGCCAAACATTAAATCTGCTATTAAACGTGTGAAAATCAACGACAAAAAACGCGTTCATAACATTACTGTTAGATCAACTATGCGTACTACAGTGAAAAACGCTGAAGTTGCATTAGCTGGTGAAAACGTTGAAGCTGCTAAAGAAGCTCTTTTAACAGCTGCTGTAAAATTAGACAAAGCTGCATCTAAAGGATTAATCCATAAAAATGCGGCAGCCCGTAAAAAATCTCGTTTAGCGAAAAGACTTAACGCTCTTAACGCATAATGACAAAAAAATAAACGATCCAATAGGATCGTTTTTTTTGTGCGTGTTTTTTCGTGTAAAAAAAGGTGACAGTGTATCTGCCACCTTTTTTTTATCTAATTTTTAAAAGCAGCAACTCAAGCGTTATCGCCTTATCGGCTTGCCCAGTCTTCATTTTATAATCTGCCTCCGCTAAGTCATTCATGATGCTCAACAGCTCGCGTTCCTGGAATTTCCCCGTCTTTTCAAGTGCCAGCTTTACCCTGTATGGGTGCACCTTTAATTGTCCTGCAATTTTTTGCTGGCTATATCCTTGTCGAGAAAGCTCCTTCACTTGATACATTAACCTGACCTGTCCCGCCATAACGCTCAATATCTTAATCGGCTCTTCATTCTGGCGGAGAAGATCATGTAAAATCGTCATGGCGCTCTCCATCTTCCGCTGTAATACATGATCAACAAGCGTGAATATATTTTGCTCCAGGGATTTAGCGACTAGCTTTTCCACAACATCGACTGTTATGTGTTTATCAGCTTCTACATAAAGCACCATTTTATCCAGTTCATTCGTCAGCATCATCAAATTCGTTCCTGCAAGTTCAAGTAAAAGCTCTGTGGCCTGTTCATCTATTTGGACCGAAGAAGCTTCAACCCGCTCCTTCACCCACCCCTTTAACTCATGGTCCCCAAGCTTCTTCGCTTCAACGAGAACCGCTTTACGCTTCAGTTCCTTGGTGATTTTTTTCCGTTCATCCAGTTTTTCATAAGGAGCGGTTAATACAACAATAGAATAAGGAACAGGATCAGCCAAATATGCTTCAAGTCTTTTCACATTATGTTCAACTCTCGACTTCGTTTTTTCAGCTGTCAAAAAAAATGGGTTTTGCATGAATACAAGACGTCTTTCCCCGATAAATGGAAGGGTCTCGACATCTTCAAGCGCTGTTTCAACAGGCGTCTCTTCTAAATCAAATTGTGAAAAGTTAAAATCCATCTCATCCTCGTGAAGGATATTCTCAATCAATAGCTGCTTCGTTTCATTAATTAGATAGGCTTCCGTTCCATACAACAAGTATACTGGCGCGAATTGCCCTTTTTTTATGCTTTTCCATACGTCTAATACCAATAGAATCCGCCTCTTTTTTATGTATTCTTCTCTAATGGTATAGGTGGATGGACCATTTGACAAGCTATAAAGGGAACTAGCCCCCTAAAGGACTAGTTCCGGATCTATATGAACACTTTCAAGGAAGGCCCGGGTAATCTCCCTTGAAAGCGGGTAAAGTATTCATGTAGAACATAAATTGAGCTTTTCTTTTTTGCTTGCTTTGTTTGTACCTTTATTTTGACCTCAAAGTCCCAAACTATTTGTGACAACTCTTGTCAGTAAAGGAAATGAAGTAATGCAGCCGGTAGATTTTTTTTTGGTAATGTTTTATACTATTAGCAGAAATAGGAGGGGTAAATAATGAACGAATTCGAAAAGAATGTCCAATCAAAGACAGATGACGTCGCTGATTCCGCTATGGGATTCATCGGTTCTTTTGTATTCTTCGCTGCCATGTTCACCATAGCTGTCGTCATTAAAGCTGTCGGATCCTGATTTCATTTTAAACATGCACTTATTTTTCCGGAAGGAGGCTGCCGTTGCAGTCTCTTTCTTTTTGATTTTCTACATACTATGGAAGAGTCTTTCGAAAGGTTCCTTTCCTTTTGTAAAACTTGTAAATAATAGAACCATCTTCATCCGTCCTGAACACCCGTGTGCCATTTTCCTCCAGATTCCTGATTACGTCTCCGTGAGGGTGACCGTATCTATTATCTTTTCCAACTGAAATAAGCGCAGCTCTTGGCTTTACCTGTTCAAGAAAGGAGGAGGAAGAAGATGTCTTGCTCCCATGGTGACCAACCTTCAAGATATCCGCCTGTATCTGTGGAAAAGTGTCCAAAAATCCCCTTTCCCCCTCTTCCTCCATATCTCCCGTTAATAACCATGACAATCCCCCAAGCTCTGCGTATATGACTATGGACGAATCATTTTTATTTTCTTCTTTTTCATGAGGATCTAGAACGGAAAACCGCGCTCCGCCCATTACCCATTGGTCTCCCCTTTTCATGACCGTTATCTTCATCTTTTTCTCTCTTGCCCTTGACACAAAATCCAAGTCTCGAAAATGCTCTTCATTCCAGCCTCCAATCACGATTTCCTCCACTTTGAAATGATCAATTAATTCTTTTGCACTGCCCACATGATCTGCATCCGCATGAGTTAAAATCAGTTTGTCCAATTGGTGAATTCCCTTACTTTTCAATAAAGGAATAATGATATCTTCCGCCGTATTGAACTTTTTTCGCTTTTTTGCCCATGTTTCGATGGGGAATGTAATTTGACCGCCCGTATCGATCAAATAATTTCCGCGGTTGAACGGCAGGATAATCAAAATGGAGTCACCTTGTCCGACATCGATCATTTGTACTTCACCAAAGGGAGAAAGCTTTTGCAAATTATATTGAAAAAGTAAAAGAACCATCATAATTCCCCACCAGATTTTACTTTTATCAAAAGATTCTTCCCAATTCAGATATAATCCTAAAAGGGTAATAACAAGAAATATCATCATGATGAAATGTGGTTTTCCAAATGAAATAGAGGATAGGGGCAAATTCGCTGCTGCATCTGCGGCTTTATTAGAGAGTATGAAGGTGAAGTTCAATATCGATAGAAGGGGCTGTCCGATGGAAGGCAGCAATAAATGAATAAAGAGGGAAATCAGTGACAAAGGAAGCAAAATGATGGAATAAAGCGGCACATACAATACGTTCAAGAACACTCCAAGAAAAGATACTTCAAAAAAGTGAAAAAGCAAAATTGGAAGTGCTGACAATTGGCAGATGGAACTGATGATGAAAAGCTGCATCGTTTTTTGCGGATAATATGAGAAAATGCGTGAAGACATGATGATTGAAAAAGTGACCGCGAATGAAAGTTGAAAACCTATATCATAGAGCATATTAGGTTGAAAAAATATCAATGCCATATAAACCGCTCCGATTGCGGCACCAGCCGAGACTCGTTTCTTGAATAGCAGGAGTAAAAACAATAGCATGGCCATTAAACATGATCTCACCACTGATGGGCTAGCTCCTGTAAGTATCATGTAAACCGGAAGGAAGATTAGGATGGCCACCGTCATCCTTTCCCGTGTAATTCCAATCCGGATGCCAAGATAAAATAACAACCCCGTTAAAAAACTGACATGAAGGCCAGAGATCGCCAGTAAATGCACCAGACTAAGCCGCTGATAATTAGTAAGGTCATTTGCATCAATATATGTCTGATCACCGAAAACGAGAGCTGTGACGAAACCACTCGATTCTTCCGGAAAGTGTTCTCTAATATAAGCAATTCCCTTCATGCGCAGATTACGAATCGAAACGACCATCGAATTTCCATCCACAACACATTCTTGAAATGAAATGGAATCAGCTTTAAATATCCAATGGGTGCCTTGCCGCAAAAGATAACGCTGATAATCGAATCCGTTTTCATTCCTGTGTTTGTCGGGAGTTTGCAAGTTCCCTTCGGCCCGACAGGATAAGCCGATTTGCAGTAGCCTGCTCAGATTTTCCTTTTCTTGTTCGGTGGTAATTTTATAACGAAGCATTAGCCGTTCGCCTCGCTCACTTTCGATGAATCCTTTCAATGCATTTCCATCTATATTCGGTTGGTGGGTAAATGTGATGATAAAGTCGCTTTCCGATCCAGTATAGACGGTGTTGTTTCGATGATCAGCTAAGGTGGCGGCACCTATAAAAATTGCCATGATCACTAAATGCAGGCTAAGTGCCTTCACACTCAACCCGACCGTATAATAAAGGAAACAAAGAAAAATAAGGATAACGATTAGAAACCTTACATTAAAAAATGAATGGGCCGAAACTCCAAATGTTGCCGAAATGGCTAGTAAGAGAAGGTGTCTGGCCATGCCTGCCCTCCCGTCCAATTTAATTACCGAATATCTGCTTTGCCTGCCTTTCCAGCTCCAATACTGCATCGCTTTTCATTCCTGAATGTTTAAGTTGGGCTAGCAATGAATGCACAAAGTCCAGTTTTTCTTTTCCGTTAACATCGATGGCCCCTTTCGATTCAACCTTTTCGGTCTTGACACCAGCCTGCTTGAATAATTCAAGAGCATATGGATGATTTTTGTAATCCTCCGCATAATAAACAGCTTTGATTCCAGCTTGGATGAGTGATTTACAGCATTGAAGGCATGGAAAATGCGTTACATATATTTCTGCCTTATCAGTAGGCACCCCGAATTTCGCACATTGCAATAGTGCATTCATTTCGGCATGTATCGTTCTGACACAATGGTTATCAATGACATAACACCCCTCATCAATACAGTGCGTCCCTCCTGCAATGGATCCATTATATCCTCCAGCAATGATTCGGTTATCCCTGACGATCGTCGCGCCGACAGTGAGGCGTGTGCATGTGCTCCTTAAAGCTAATAAATGGCTTTGCGCCATAAAATATTGATCCCAACTAATTCTGTTCATGTTGTTATCCCCAATCCCCTAATTCGGTTGAATGATTTTCTTCAATTTTACCCTCTTCTTGTCCTTTTGTGTAGCCTATTCAATCATTCATTTCACCGAAATGGAAGCCTGTAACCTTTCAAATGTTTTATCGCCGATCCCCGATACCTTCTTCAAGTCATCAACCTGCTCGAATTTCCCTACCGTTTCCCTATACTCCAAGATCGCGGCCGCTTTGGATGGTCCAATTCCCGTCAGGGTCTCCAGCTCTTCCTGGGTAGCCGTGTTCAAGTTCACCTGCCCACTTGACGTCCCTAGTGAAGCAGAGCCAGATGAAGCGACTTGTATATTCTCCGTTATTCCCCCGTCTTCTTCACCTACTTCCGGTACATAAATGACCATTTGGTCCTCGACAATTTGGGCAAAATTCACTTTATTCTTATCGGCCCTGTCCGTAAAACTGCCCGCAGCCGAAATCAAATCGATTACCCTGTCACCCGCCTGGGCAGTAAATACGCCTGGGGCCAGTACCGCTCCTTTTACATCGACTTTAATGATAGGAGGTTCTTCATCGATTTCAC
Source organism: Peribacillus sp. NPDC060253 (assembly GCF_042727425.1). Classification (NCBI taxonomy): domain Bacteria; kingdom Bacillati; phylum Bacillota; class Bacilli; order Caryophanales; family Bacillaceae; genus Peribacillus; species Peribacillus sp. NPDC060253. The sequence continues at coordinate 7,747 of NZ_JBHXAS010000031.1, read as the reverse complement.
TTTCACTTTGTTCCATTCCATCCTTTTTTGCAGAAACGGCAAATATATCTTCCGGCTGCGGATTAACCGGATCCTTTCCTGGTTGCAAAAAAAAGGAAATCGCCGCTACTACAGTTGCCATTGCAGCGGCTGTCATCACCATTTTCTTTTTTGAAATTCCATCCATTTCTTTGCCTCCTTGCTAGATATCGGATAATACATTGTCATAGGACAGATTAAAAATACATAGTGTTTTTAGGAGAATCAATCGCTTTAAGAGAGAGGAGTTGATCGGCATTGAAGAAAATCGGTGTAATTGGAACCGGCAATATGGGTACCATCTTAATTGAGGCTTGGCTGGAGGCAAAAAAATTGAATCCGGCAGATTTATTGATAACGAACCGAACACTTTCCAAAGCATTAATGCTGAAAGAAAAGCACCCAGGTATCGAGGTTGCAAAAAGCGCAGTCGAAATAGCCCAACAAGCGGACTTTATTTTTATCTGTGTAAAACCATTACAAATTGATAGCCTATTACAGGGCATCAAACATCATATAAAAAAAGAACAACTACTTATCTCCATTACAAGTCCGCTTTCAGTCTCTCAGCTTGAATCGGCAGTGAGTGCCCCTTGTGCCCGTTTTATCCCTAGCATAACGAACCGTGTGGGTTCAGGGGTATCATTACTAAGCTTTGGAAAAAGCTGCAGTGTGGAGACAAAGTCTTCTTTATATGATTTGGCATCCGCCATATCGGCACCGGTCATCATTGAAAATGATATCACCCGGGTCTCTTCCGACATCGTCAGCTGCGGTCCGGCTTTCTTTAGCTATTTAGCACAAGCTTTTATTGACGCGGCCTGCCAAACGACGAAGATAGACAAGGAAACCGCTACGACTTTGACTGAGAACATGCTGATAGGCTTAGGGGAACTACTTGGGAAGGGAGTTTATACATTGCCGGCCTTACAGGAAAAGGTGTGTGTAAAGGGTGGAATAACAGGTGAGGGGATCAAGGTTTTAGAAGCTGAAACCGGGGAAATGTTCCATCATCTTTTTCAAGCGACACATGAAAAGTTTGCTGAAGATCTTCACGAAGTTGAAAAGCAGTTCGGCCATCCTTATTAATATTCGTAATCTATATCTATTTTCCTTCTTAATATAAAAAAAAGAAGAGGTCAGACCTCCACTCGTACGCGTGATGTACGAACGGAGATTCTTGACCTCTTCATTATTTACTGGCTACAAACAAGATTCTTTCGGTTTCCGTTACAAGCGGTGCTTCTTCAAGATCCGCCAGTAGTTCAGAAACCGTAAAACCTGCTTGCTGCAGCCACTTTTTATATTGTTCAACTGGATAGGTCCGTTGATAATGCAACTCATCAAAACGGTCATACAGACCACTTTCATCGTCCCTTACAAAAAAACTTAAATCATGTTCCACACTGTAAGGTTCTTCACCCGGGAAACAGTCCCAGATATAAGATACTTCTTCATCATTGACCGCGAACGTATGATTTTGAAAGACTTTTTCCATTTTATAAATGGAATGGACATCAAACAAAAATAATCCGCCATCCTTCAAATGCTCATGAACCCGGTTAAACGTTTTAACTATATCCGCTTCGTCACGAAGGTAGTTCAACGAATCACAAAAAATCGTGACACAGTCAAATTGACCAAGTCCCTCGAGTTCTGCCATATTCTGTTGGAAAAGAGGAATCGATAATCCAAGCTTGACCGCTTTTTCATTGGCAACCAGAAGCATTTCATCCGATAAATCCACGCCCGTGACTTCAAATCCGTGTTGCGCCAATTCAACGGTCATTTCCCCGGTTCCACACGCTAAATCCAGGACCTTCCTTCCGTCAATTCCGTACTGCTCCAGCTTCGCCGTAAGGATCACCAGCCATTTTTCATAGGGAGCGTCCTTCATCAATTCATCGTATACATAGGCAAAGCGTTCGTAGGTCATGTAGTCAGTTCACTCTCTAGATCCTCAAAAGGTGCATCTCCCCATAAACGTTCGAGGTTATAATAGTTTCTTTCATCCTTATGGAAAATGTGGGCCACTACATCGCCAAGATCCACTAGCACCCATTTCGCTTCGTCAAAACCTTCAAGGCGTTTTACATTGATTCCTGATTCATCAGCTTTGCTCTTCATTTCACGAGCTATGGCTTGAACTTGTTTTTCAGAATTACCGTGACAGATTAAAAAGTAATCCGCGACAAGGGATATCCCTTGCATGTTCAGTGCTACGATATCTTCGGCCCTTTTATCATCCGCCGCTTTTGCTGCAATTACAAGAAGTTCACGTTCAGTCATTACATCTTCTCCTTCAAATTCATGATCAAATCATTATATGTCTTAAATGTGTCAGGGTAAATTGCCTGATTTCTTTTCATTAAAAAAACAACTGTATTCCTTAAAGCCTGGATGACAGCATGGTCCAAATTTTGCTTGGCAGTCTGCCTGACTTCATCGACTCCGGGAAAAGAACGTCCGGGCTCAATATAGTCAGCAAGATATACGACCTTATCCAATAGGCTCATGCCAACCCTGCCGGACGTATGATAGGCAATCGCATCCAATATTTCAACGTCGGTGATACCTGCTTCCTTTTTCACGAGATAAGCCCCGACAGGAGCATGCCACAACTCCATATTATATTGGAGTAAATCCGGCGCCATGTTTTCAGAGATTATAATTTGATCCATTTCCTCTTTCGGACGAAATTTTGCATAATCATGGAAAATTGCTGCCAGTTCCGCTTTTTTGACGTCAGCTCCATACATTTCGGCAAGTTCAATGGCTGATTCTACAACACCTAAAGTATGAATGTACCTGCGCTCGGTTATTTGCTCCTTGACCAGCGCCAATGCTTTCTCACGATTCATATAAACCATTCCCTTTAATATACTTCACCACTGGATCTGCTATTAAATATTTCACGGTTTTTCCCGTTCTTAACTTCCTGCGTATCATGGAAGATGATATGAACATCTGCGGGACTTTTACCATCGTGATTGGGTATACGGTCTTTTCATTATAGCCAGGGCGCTTCACCCCGACGAAATTGACCAGGTCCATCAGTTCTTCAATACGGTGCCAATTAGGTAAATACTCAATCATATCTGCGCCAATTATGAAATAGAACTCATTGGTTGGCTCAAGTTCTTTCAGCAATTTTATCGTATCATACGTATAAGATGTGCCTTTTCTTTCTATTTCAATACCCTCAATATAAAAAGATGGGTTTCCGGCTATCGCGTTTTCCAACATTGCCAGCCTGTCCATATCAGTTACTTCCTCCGATTTTTCCTTGTGAGGAGGAACATGATTTGGCATGAATCTAATTTCATCTAGCTCAAGAGCGTCCAGCACTTCATTCGCTATAATTAAATGACCGATATGCGGGGGATTGAATGTACCGCCAAGAATTCCAATTTTTTTCATAGATAGGTTCCTTAAGGTAATTTAAGTTGTTTGTTTTCTTTTGATTCTTTATACAGCACAATTGTGTTGCCGATAATCTGAACCAATTCCGCCCTTGCTCCTTTTGATAAAGAAAGTCCCACATCATTGCGGTCCTCTTCACAGTTTTGCAGGATGCTGACCTTGATTATTTCACGTACTTCAAGCGCCTCACCAATTTGCTTGATGAGATTATCATTGACTCCGCCTTTACCAACTTGAAAAATTGGATTCAGGTGATGGGCCTTTGATCGTAAGAATCTTTTTTGTTTTCCTGTTAACATGTGTTACCTCCTAGTTTGTTCAAGACAATATCTGTCATTCTTGCTGTATCCGGCATAATGCCTGTCCATATCTCAAAAGCGAGCGCAGCCTGGTTGATGAACATCCCCAAACCATTTTGCGTTTCCGCCCCTTTTTCCTCCGCTTCACGCAGCAGCTTGGTCTGCAGAGGGTTATAGATGATATCGCTGACGATTGCACCGGTTTTGAGCTGGTCGATCTTCAACGGTGAATGATCCACTTCCGGACTCATCCCAGAAGAAGTCGTTTGGATGATTAAATCATATTGTGATAAGCTTTCTTCCGCTTCGATAATCGAGAGTGCCTTCGATACTTTATCATATGGGCAATCAGAAACAAGTCCGGCCGCTTTTTCCTTTGTCCGATTTGCAATATCAACTTGCTTTACCCCTTCTTTTACAAGGGTAAAATAAATCGCACGCGCAGCACCGCCCGCTCCGATCACTAACGTATTTTTAGCCTTAATGTCACCTGATATTTCATCGCATAAAGATTTGAAAAATCCTTTTCCGTCTGTATTATACCCTATAAATCGACCATTTTTGTTAACAACCGTATTTACAGCCCCAATTGCAAGGGCCAGTTCATCCACTTCATCAAGGAGCGGAATGATGGAAGTCTTATGAGGAATCGTGATGTTAAACCCTTCTATACCAAGGGCTTTCATGCCTTTTACAGCATCGCCCAAACCTTCTTTCGTCACATGAAAATGGTGATAAACCGCTTCTATATTTTCTTTTTCAAATGCATCATTATGAATGTCTGGTGACATTGAATGTGCAATTGGATCTCCCATTACCCCATATATCTTTTTCATAGACTAGACGACCCCTATATATTTAGATTAATGATTTACGAACGATCACATTGACGCCTTTCGGGACATGCGCAACGATTTTCGCTCCCGGCTCATTGACCGTAACCCAGCCAAGACCAGAAAACACAATATCCATTTTACCATCTTTTAAGGAGAATTCATGTGGAATCAACTTCGGAAACTCCTCGATTTGATCAGGACGTGGGGGCGTCAATAATTCCCCGGCATGATTTTCATACAATTCATCGGCATTTTCCAATTTCGTACGGTGGATGTTCAATTCATTTGAAAGGTAGCAAGTCAGTGAACGTCTTCCCCCGGAAACATAATCCAGCCGAGCCAATCCTCCGAAAAATAACGTCTGCCCTTCATTCAATTGATACACCCTCGGTTTGATTTCCTTCTTAGGCATAATCACCTTGAAATCCCGTTTGTCCACATAATGAGCCATTTGATGATGATTAATGATTCCTGGTGTATCGATCAATGCCTGTCCATCATCCAAAGGAATCTCAATCATATCCAAAGTTGTGCCTGGGAAGTGGGATGTCGTAATGATATCACCTTCTCCACTCACTGCTTTTATAAGTCGGTTTATGAAAGTCGATTTACCTACATTCGTACAGCCCACGACATAGACATCCTTTCCTCTGCGATACCGTTCAATCGCATCAGCCGCTTCCAGTACGTGCTTTCCCTTTTCTGCACTGACAAGCAGGACATCAACCGGGTTTAGCCCCAGCTCCTTCGACGATTTCTTCATCCAATTAATCAATTTGTTCGGTTTTACTGATTTAGGCAATAAGTCGACCTTATTACCAATGAGAAGAACATCATTTCTTCCAACAAATCGATGTAGGCCCGGAAGCCAGCTTCCATTGAAATCAAAAATATCGACGATTTTGACGATTAAGGAATCGGTTTCGCCTACTTTATTCAAGATTTTCAAGAAGTCATCGTCTGTTAAGGATACATCTTGAACTTCGTTATAATGTTTCAATTTAAAGCAGCGCTGACAAACGATGCTCTCTTTTTCCAGAGCTGATTGAGGCGCAAAGCCCAACTCCTTCGGATCTTCCGTCTGGACCTTCACGCCACACCCGATGCATACTAATTCTTGATGATTGTTCAATTGTGATCCTCCCATTTTATCATTCCTTTTCGTTTAAAAAACGCCATGATCTTTCTTTCAAAATAACGATTGATTTTCGTTCTGAATTCGTCGGTTTGGGCGACAGGGACCACTAAAATCGTATGAAACCCGCCTCTGTTCCCTCCCAATACATCCGTCAATAACTGATCGCCGATTACCACTGTTTCTTCTAACTTCAGTCCCATCGTCTTACGGGCTTTATGAAAAGCTTTTGCCATCGGTTTCCTAGCCTGATGAATGAACGGAATTTGAAGCGGATCGGAAAATGACCGAACCCGTTTTTCATTATTATTGGACACAATCGTCACTAAAATCCCATGGTCCCGCATATTGTCGAACCATTTGATTAAATCAGGGGTAGCCGTTGGCCTGTCCCATTCAACGAGAGTATTATCCAAATCGGTAATGACTCCCTTAATCCCTCTTTTTTTCAATTCTTGAGGATCTATATTAAAAATGCTTTTAACATGTTCACTCGGCAAAAATAATTTAAGCATAATTGCACCTCTATATTTTCATTAAAATTTACCGTCTCCATCATATCGAATTTCCGGCTTACTTTCAAAAAAAATTAGAAAAGAATGGCTGACGGTAAAAAAACATCATAATGTAAGTTTTCTGATATGGGAAGGCATTTTTTATTAAAGAAGGAGAAATTAGTGGGTCGAACAGAACAAAAGAACTAATTATTCCCAAAAGATTTCGACAAAAAATTCATTTACCCAACCTGTGGATAACTTTACTAACATTTCCCATACTGATGTGCATCATTTCATTCACTTTGTAAACAACTTAACCACAGGTTATCCACTTTCAACTGTGGATAACAGAACGATTGTTCTCCACGTTTATTTCTGATACAGTAGGGGTACATCAAGGATGACTTATCAATATATGCAAGGAAACACCAAACTATTCCTCGCAATTTCTACTGGAGGTGAGCAGCCGTAAGTGGCGTTCTAATGCAAAAACTATCTGATGACCTGTTGCTGGAATCCTATTTTAAAGCGCAGAATTTAAAGTTAAGTACCGATTTCATCCGCCTCATAGAAACGGAAATTCATCGAAGATCCTTAACACATAAAATCCGATCAATATTTTAATATGAAATACATAGGCTGACATCATATGTCAGCCTTCTTATTTTTACTATGTGGTTAAGGTTAAACGGCTCTCATGTATCCGATTGTTTCACCGACACGGACATCGGCGGGAATGGATAAATTCCCTTCCAGTTCAAAACTGCCTTTTTCAAAAAGAAGGACGACTGTCGAGCCAAAACTGAAATAGGAAAATTCCTGTCCTTTTTCCAATTTATCCGATTCATCAGTAATGACGATCGAATTGATACACATGGCACCAACTTTCACCATTGCCAAATTTCCCGCTTCATTTTGAAGCTCAGTTATTGTGCGATAATTTTTTGACAAAGGCTCTTTTCCATATTTCATCCCCCATTTATTAACGGGGTACGATTTCCTTCCAAGCGTCCAACGTTTGACCACTGAACCCTTGATTGGTGCGTGGATCCTATGGTAATGACTCGGGCTTAAGTATAACACGAGATATTTGCCGCCTAAGTACTTTTCCAAAAATAGCTCATCCCCGACCATTTCCTCCATTGAATATACTTTTCCTTTAACGACGATCTTTTTATCCGTGCGTATTTCCCCTGAATCCTCAAGAACACCATCCACGGGACATGCCACCGCAGACGGGACTGCCGTAATCGGCCTGGCTTCTGCCTTTAATTGCCTTGTAAATAGCTCGTGCAAATTGCTATACGCTTTTATATCCTTTCCAAATTCTTGTTGATTAAGGTTGAATGTTTTTACATATAGTAAAATTAAGGGCCTGCTCCAGCGCGATTGGCTAAAATGCTTTAATAAACCTGATGAATACCTTCCATTCGTCAGTTCAATAAGAATGCGATACAAAGACTGATACAAATAAAACCACTCCAAATTGTAAAATTATTCAAAAATACCTTGCATAAATTGTGTTAAATAAAATATTAT